>JAMFST010001114.1 GCA_026225435.1 Labilithrix luteola | reverse complement strand
GACGCGACCGGCGAACGTGACGCTCGCCACCGCAGCGGTCGCCGCAGCCGTGACCGCGAGGGTCCGCGCTCGGAGCGTCAGCGGCGCGCGTAGAGGGTGCATGGCATCGAGCGGCAGGGGAAGAGAGGGAGGAAGCGCTCGGGGTGCTGCTTCAGCCAGCTGCCCCCGGAGGTGTCGTCACCGACAGCCACGATCGCCGCGTTTTCCCGTTCGATCAGATCCTCGAAAGCCGAAGCAGAGAGCCCTTGCGGGACCCAGGCAGCGCGGCCGTGCAGGTCGGCCGGCCAGGCAACGTGCCCTAGTTCGAAGGTCTTGTCGAATGCGAACGACTCACCTGGACCGACACGAGCCGCCGCGTCGATCAGCGCCTCGGGCGACCCGACGGCCCCGACGGCGACCGCGCGCTCCCGGTCGGACATCCGTACATAATCGACGAGCGGCGGGCCGTCGCCGGTGAGCCCGACGAAGGCGTAACGGACCTGCCACAGCGCGATGACAGCGGCCGCGACCGGAGCCCAGCGTCGCAGCGGCTCGAAGCGCGTGGTCGTCAGGAGCACGGCGCTGGCCGCGAGCGCGAGCGCGGGGAAGGCGAGCACGTAGCGCGCGACCGCGGGATCGGGCGCGGCCAGCGTCGCCAGCGTGAGCAGGACGAGCCCGGCGTCGCGCTTGCGCACGCTGCGGACCAGCAGCCACCCGAGCGGCACGAGCGCGAGCAGGAAGAGCGGCCCGTAGCCGCCGATGCGCATGTCGAAGGTGGGGAAGGAGTCGAGCGTGAGCCACGAGCGCACGATGCGGATCAGCACCGGTCCGCGCAGCCGAGGAGCCGCCGCGCCGGCGCCCATGACCAGCGCGAGCTTCTCGGTGCCGGGCAGGTGCAGCGGGCCGAGGTTCATCTCCACCGGCCACACCGGGTTGCCGTGACGGACGATGTTGGTCACGTACGCCTCGCCGCCGAGCACGAAGGCGATGCCGAGCGCCGCCAGCGTCGGCGCGAGCAGCTTCGCGCGCGACCCGCGGGCGAGGAGCACCGCGCCGACGAGCGCCGTGCCCATCGGTGCGTTGGGCTTGGTCCCGAGGAAGAGGCCGAGCGCGACGCCGGCGAGCAGCATCCTTCGCGTCGAGGGCGGCGCGAGGGTGAAGTGGATGGCCGCGAGGAGGAATGCCGCCGCCGTGACGTCGATGTAATCGGTCGGCAGCTGGAGGAACACCGCCGGCACCACCAGCCACGCGGCCCCCGCCGCCACCGCGAGCGAGCGCGAGGCGCCGAGCCGCGCGGCGATTCCCGCCGTGGCGACCGCGCCGAGGAGGCCGAGCGGGATCTGCGCCAGGTCCACCAGCCCGTCGTCCGGGAGCATCGCCCGCAGCCCGAGGAACAGCAGCTCCGCGTTGTGCGGATAGGTCGAGATGTACGGCATGTCGCGCGGGATGCCGGCGGTGCCGCGCGCCTGCAGCGCGAAGTCGACGTACGGCAGGTGGTAGCCGAGCGCGTCCCACTGCCACACCGGAAGGAGCACGGCGGCGACGACCGTGATGGCCAGCGCGCCGACGACGACGGCGAGCAGCGGCGCGGTCGTGCGGTCGGCGAGCTCGCGCCAGGGGAAGGCGAAGCGCACCTCGCGCCGGACGAGGGCGAGCGCCACCGCGGCCACGGCGAGCGCGCCGGCGAACGCCCAGGGGACGAAGAGGTTCACCGCCCCGAGCAGCCGGATGCCGACGACGAAGAGCGCAGCGGTGAGCGTGCCTCCGGCGACCGCGCGATCGGCGTAACCCTCGCGTCCCGGCGGCACCGCGAGCGCGCCCAGACGGAGCGCCACGAACGCAGCCGCGGGCAGGGCGAGCGGGAGGAGCCCGAGATGGCTCATCTTTCGAAGGGCGGGAGGAGGCGCTGCATGGCGTGCGTCGCGAAGATGCGAGGTCGCGAAGTGCGACATGCCCTGTGCACCGACTTACGCAGCGGAGGCAAGCGCGAAGGCCCCCCGGCTCGTCTCCGTGCGTTATTTCCGCAGCCCGGCGAACGCTGCAGCTCGCGCGTGCTCTAGAGCGAGGTCGCCGTGTCGCCCGCCGGCGAAGCAGGGAGGCGCGCGTCGTCCACGAGCACGACGCTGGCGTGGCTGGTCACCGTCATGGGCGCCGGCGCCGGGCGGCAGCCGCACCCGCCGAAGGTCGTCGCCATCACCGCTGCGGTGAGGGACAGAGCGGGCAGAGGGCGAAGTCCGAAGGCGGCGGTCGACATGGCGCGCCGCGTACCGCGGTGGGGAGATGTGCGCAAGAGAAAACGACAAGGATCTCTTGCCCTTCAGACCTCACTCAGAAGGTCTGCTCATCGAAGTGCATCAGCAAGTAGTGCGGGCTCGTCCCGTCGGGGCCGAGGACGATGGCCCCGTCCTCGTTCGTCAGGTTGCGGTGGACCAGGTGCGCGCTGTCCGGCTCGGAGCTGGTGGCCGTCGCGTAGATCGAGATCTTCGCGCCGAGGTCGATCTCGGAGGTGATCTTGGTCACCAGGTCCCCCTCGACCATCGCGGTGAAGTCGGTGGAGTGGACGCCGAGCGTGGTCACGTAGTCGAGCGGGGCGTCGGTGTGCCAGCCGTCGGACCAGGCGTCGCCGGCGAGCGGCGCGTCGATCTCGTCGAAGAGCACGTTGGGGCTCCCCTGGTTGGAGAGCACGTCGACGACGAGGCGATAGACCGCGCCGCCCATCATGACCTGGATGACCAGGTGCGTGGAGTTGGGCTCCGCGCAGGCCTCGTCGCCCGGCGGGACGATGGCCACCACCGTCCCGTCGATGCGCGCGAACGCCGGCGTGAGGTCCATGCCGAACGTCGCCGCGCAGGTGGCCGACTTGTCGACCGCGGCGTCGCCGGCATCGGAGCCTGCGTCCTTCTTCGCCGTGCCGCCGTCCGCGTGCGACGTCCCCGCATCGGCGCTGGCATCGGCGAGCGGCTGCTCCTCCGTCGTCGCCTCGTCCGAATTTCCGCACGCGCCGAGGAGCGCGAGCCCGACGACGAGGGGACACGTCACGAGAGACAGACGGCGATCGCTGAACATGCCGCGCGAGCTACCTCGGCAGGTACCGGTGAGCAACCGCGATTCGCGAGCTGCAGCGCGGAGTGACGAGCTCGCGAGGCGGCGGACACCGGATCGTCATCGCGCCCATCGCTGGAGCGCGTCGCGCACCACGGCGACACCCGAGGTGTCGACCGTCTCGGTCGCCAGCGGCGGCATGCGCCGCATGTAGCCTCCGTCGTGCGTCATCCTCTGGAGGATGACGTTCAGGTCGGCGGGGTTCTCGCCCATGGCGAAGTGCTTCGCCGTGGCGTAGGCGTGCGCCGAGGTCACGGACTCGAGGTCCCGCGTGCGCAGCGCGAAGTCGACGTTGGAAGGCGGCTTGAAGAAGGTCGCATCCGCCGGGCGCCCGCTGTTGTGACAGTGCCCGCAGTTGGCGTGCAGGTATCCCAGCGCGGCCACGTCTTGCGGCGATCCAGGAACGTGAACGGCCTGGGGCGGCGCGCGCGAGAGACGCCCCTCGGCGACCAGCCGATCGAGCGTGACCTCGTCGGGCTGCGGAGAGTCGTGGGCCAACTGGATGGCGCCGAACCCGAGCACCCGCTCCGGCCGCCCGCCGTGGCAGGCCATGCACGCGCGGGTCGACGGGATGTCGTAGGCGGTCCCGAGCGCATCGCTCACCCCGTCGGTGACGGCGATGGCCTCGTCCTGCGACGGCGTCCACGCGTACGTCATCGCCGACCAGCCGTCGTTCGCCGCGCTCACCTTCTTGAGGACGCGCGTCTCGATGCGCCTCCCCCCAACCGAGAACTCCTTCCACAGCTCGGTGCCGACGGGAAACCGCCACGCGTCCATGTCGGCCGTGTCGACCGTCGAGCCCGCGGGCAGACGGATCCACCTCCGCTTCGTCGCGCCGTCGCTCCACAACGCGAAGGAGGGCCGGTAGGGACGAAGCTCGTCGACCACCTTGCCGGTGCGGAGATCGGCATAGACGCCGACGGTGGAGAGCCGCGGCGGGAGCGCCGGCTCGGTGGCCGGCGGAAGGCGGTAGGGCGAACACCCGCAGAGCAGAAGAAGAGCAACCGAGGCGAGGCGCACGTTCATGGCGCCCCCCTTCTTAGGAGTCAGTCAGCCCGCGAGCCTGCGTCACATAGACGCAGATCGCGTGTCACGGCAGACAGCCGCCGAGCGCGTCGTAGATCGTCGTCGTCGCGCCGGGGAGCGTTGTCCGCAGCGGGTCGCTGACGGTCGCGGCGGTGAGCGTGTCGAGCAGCGCGGTCATCGTCCCGTTCACCGTGAACTTGCAGGTGAAGGTCTTGGCGTGGCTCGTCACGGTGCCGGTCCTGTCATTCAGCGTCGTGTACGTGCCGCCGAAGACGTAGGCGCACTGCTTCACCGCGCCCGTCGCCACGGCGACCGAGCAGGTCAGCTCCAGCGGCTCGATCT
>JAMFST010001113.1 GCA_026225435.1 Labilithrix luteola | reverse complement strand
GTCCACGGCGCGCTCGCAGCCAAAAAAGCGGACTGGCACCGGCTGATTATTTCAGCACGGCACCTTTCCGCTCTCACCGCGTTGAACGATGAGACAGAAGTACGCTTCCGCTCTCCTCCCTAGCTTTGCGCCCTTTCCGACAATTTCTCGCCGACCTCTCGGTTGGCGTTCGCCCTTAGGGCGTGCCTGCGTGCGATGCTGGCGCCGCCGCCCGCATGCTTCGTTACGTTCTCCGCCGGCTGCTGTGGGTCATCCCGACGCTGTTCGTGGTCAGCCTGGTGGCGTTCGCGCTCGCCACGCTGCTCCCGGCCGAGGCGCTGACCGGCGCGCCGACGGACGTGCAACAGCTGGTGAGCTCGCCGGCGCAGTTCGACCTCCGGCTCGAGGCCTACCGCGAGGCGTTCCTCGACCTGCCGTTGCTGTTCAACGTGGCGCCGGAAGACGTGCGCACGCGCGTGGAGACGGCGGTGCACCAGCTCGAGCTGAACGGACCGGACGCACCGCTGGGCGCGCACACGCTGGTCACGACCGGCGGCGCCGGGCTGCCCTACCTGCTGCCGCGCCTCGACGATCTGTCGCCCGAGGCGCGCGGACGGGTGGCGCTGGCGCTGGCGCCGCTCGCCGAGCGCATGGGGGAGACGCGCGCCGAAGGGGACGCGGACTCGGCGGCGCGGTTCTGGGCGCACTTCTGGGACGATCGCTCGCTCGACTTCACGCGGCCGTCGGCCGAGCGCCAGGTCTCGCGCATGGCGACCCGCGAGACCGACCTGCGCGAACAGGAGCTGCGGCGGCTCGACACCTACGCGCTGCCCGAGCTGGTGGACGGAATCCGACGCCTCACCGAGGTCGACGAGCTGGCACGACTGACGACGCTCGCACGGCACGCCACCGGCGCTGGGCCCGTCCTGAACGAGACCTCGTCCGCGGCGGACGTGCGCCGGGCCAAGGCCTGGTGGCGCGCCTTCTGGCACGTGCACCGGGCCGACTACGTGCCGCTCGACGGGTTCGACCGGCTGATCGGATCGGTCGGCGAGACCCGCTACGGGCGCTGGATCTTCGGTGCGGCGGGCGGAGACCTCGGCCTGTCCGCGCGCGACGGGGAGCCCATCGCCGACAAGCTGCGCGAGCGCGCGCCGGTGACCCTGGTGCTCACGTTCTCGGCGATGGTGCTCGCCTTCGCGGTGGCGATCCCGCTGGCGGTGATCGGCGCGTGGATGCGCGGCAAGCGGGTCGACCGGGTGGTGGCGCTGGTGCTCTTCGCGCTGCACGCGGTGCCGACGTTCTGGGGGGCGGAGATCCTGATCCGCCTGTTCGGCTTCGCCCGCGTCACCGGCGCGGCCGATCTGACGGTGGCGCTCGACACCAACGCGGACACGGTGCGCCGCCTGTGGCTGCCGGTCGTCGCGCTGGCGATCACCGTACTGGCCGTGCTTTCCCGCCAGCAGCGCGCCGCGCTCCTCGACGTCCTCGGGCAGGATTTCGTCCGCACCGCGCGCGCCAAGGGGCTGTCCGAGGGGCGCACGCTGGTGGTGCACGCGTTGCGCGCGGCGCTCTTGCCCACGGTGACGCTCGCGGGGATGCAGCTGCCGGCGCTGCTGGGCGGCGCGCTGGTGGTGGAGGAGGTGTTCGCCCTCCCCGGCCTCGGCTGGGAGACGCTGCGCGCCGTCGAGGTACACGACGCGCGCTGGCTGGTGGCGGTGGTGCTGCTGGTGGCGACGCTGTCGACGCTCGGCCTCCTCGCCAGTGACGTGGCCTACGGCCTGCTCGACCCACGGGTACGCGACGCCCAGCGGCGCATCGGCGAGGGGCGCGCGTGAACGAGCCGGGGATCACAAGGGCGAGTCTCAAGGGGCGGCCGGGCGCGCGGCTGTCGCTGCGGATCCTCGCGGTGCTGGCGGTGCTCGCCTTGTGCGCCGAGCTGGTCGCCTCGCCGCTCCCCTGGATCGGACGGGTCGACGGACAGCTCTACGTGCTGCCGGACGTCTTCACCCCGGCGGCGCTCGTCGGGGTGTCGCGCGCGGACCTCGAACGGCGCGCGAGCCAGCCGGGCGGAGAGCGCGACTTCGCCTTCGGCCCGCCGGTCCACTTCGGCCCCTACGATCCGGACCTCGCCGCCGACGGAACCCCGCGGCTGCGCGAGGCGCCCTCCGCGCGCCACCTCTTCGGCACCGATTCGCACGGGCGAGACGTCTTCGCGCGCGTCCTCTACGGCACGCGGGTCGAGCTGTCGGCGGCGGTGGTGGCGGTGACGGCGCAGCTGCTGCTCGGCGCGGTGCTGGGAGCGCTGGCCGGGTTCGTCGGCGGGATCTTCGACGTGATCGTCACGCGCACCATCGAGGCGCTGACCGCCGTCCCGCTCCTCTTGCTGCTCGTGGTCGTGCAGGCGTTGCTCACCCACCCGACGCTCTCGACGCTGCTGATGGCCTACGCGGCGACCCGCTGGACCGAGGTGGCGCGGCTGGTGCGCGTCGAGGTGATGCGGGTGAGCCAGTCGGACTACGTGCTCGCCGCGCGTGCCCTCGGCGCCACGCCGCTGCGCGTGCTGGTGCACCACATCGTGCCCAACGCGCGCGCCCCGCTCCTGGTGGCGGCGAGCCTGGGCGTGACGGATCTGGTGCTGGCAGAGGCATCGCTCGACTTCCTCGGGGTGGGCGTGCCGCCCATCCTCGCCACCTGGGGAGAAGTGCTCTCCGAGGCGCGGCATCATGCCGAGGCGTGGTGGCTGCTGCTCTACCCCGGGCTCGCGCTGTTCCTCACGTTGCTGCTCCTTTACCGCATCGGCGACGCCTTCCGGGATGTGCTCGATCCCGAGAGGCGCAGCTACCTCGACGAGGCTCGGCCAGACCGGCCCGGCACGTGACGGGGGCGCGAAAGGTGTTTCGGCTTGCCGGAATCGCCCGAGCGCTTATCTTCCGCCAGACGGCGGGTGCCGTGCGGGGACCAGGACCATGAGCAATTTCGGCAGATCGCGCGGTGGCGCACCCCCGCAGGCGCAGCGCATGCCGCCCAGCATGCTCGGCGGAACGATGATCGGTGGGACGCCGCGACAGCCGGCGGGGAACACTGCCGGCCCCAACAACGCCGCGCCGAGTGGTCCGAGCGCCGTGGTCCAGGTCACCGAGCGCGAGTTCGAGGCCGAGGTGATGCAGAGCGAGCTGCCCGTCCTGCTCGAGTTCGCCGTCGACCACTCGGCCCAGAGCCGCCAGGTGGCGCCGGTGGTCGAGGAGTTTGCCCGCGAAATGGCCGGCAAGCTCAAGGTCGTGCGCATCGACGCGGAGAAGTCGCCGCTGCTCGCGCGCGAGCTGCGCATCCAGGCGATCCCCACGTTCATGGTCTTCGCCGAGGGGCGCATCGCCGACGGCGTGGCCGGGGTGCTCGACAAGAAGAAGATGGCCGCGCTGGTCGAGCCGTTCCTGCCGCGTGCAGCCGGTGCGCTGAAGACCGCCGAGCTGGCGCAGTTGCTCCCGTCCGGGCAGGTCACGCCGGTCGACACGCGCGACGCCGCAGCCTTTGCCCGCGCTCACCTGCCGCGCGCGGTGCACATCCCGCTCGAGGAGGTGCCCAACCGCGTCGCCGAGCTGTACATGCTGGGCGGCCAGCCGGTGCTCTACTGCCGCTCGGGCGACAAGACGAAGGAGCTCGCCGCCACGCTGGGCGAGCAGGGGGTGGAGGTGGCGTTCCTCGAAGGAGGGCTGCTCGGATGGGAGAGCGACGGGCTCCCGATCCAGAGAGGCGCCTCGTGAACGAGTCGAGCGACCACCGTCACGACGCCCCCAACCTGGAGCACTTTCGCGAGCGCCTCCAGGAGCACATGGCGAAGAAGGGGCTGCGGTCGACCGACCAGCGGCGCCTGATCGTCGAGACCTTCTTCGCCGCACCGAACCACGTGTCGATCGAGGAGCTGCTGGCGCAGGTGCGCGAGCAGGATCCGAAGGTCGGCTACGCCACGGTGTACCGCACGCTCAAGCTACTGGCCGAGTGCGGCGTGGCCTTCGAGCGCAAGTTCGGCGACGGGCTGACCCGCTACGAGCTGGCGGACGACGAGGCGCACCACGATCATCTGATCTGCGTGCAGTGCAGCTCGATCACCGAGTTCGAGGAGCCGCGCATCGAGACGCTGCAGGAAGAGATCGCCCACCGCTACGGGTTCGAGCTCCGCAGCCACAAGCACGAGATGTACGGCGTGTGCCCCGACTGCCTGAAGGCAGCAGCGGCCACCGGCAAGCGCAACTAGCTACAGATCGCCGCAGAGCGGATCGTGCGCGTCGCATCCTCGGGAGAGGTGCGGCGGCTGCGATGGCGGCGCGGCGATGTCGTGGCGGTGCGGCGCAGCGGCAGTGGTGGCGGCGGTGGGAGCATCGCTCGGTACTGGAAGCACCGGGAGCGGTCGCACGGCGTTTCGCGCCGCTTCGAGCGCCACGCCGTAGTTGCGCGCGAGCTCGTCGTGCGCCAGGCGCGCCGCGCGGAGGTCGTCCGCGTCGCCGTCGACCGTACGCGAGAGGACGCTCCGCTCCTTGCGGGCATCGCGCAACTCCTCGGCGCAGACGATGAGCCCGATCGCGAGCGAGACGGTCGACAGAACGTGCGCCAGCCGGAAGAAGCTGCCGAGGCGTGATCCGGTGCGGCGGCTCGCGAGGATCTCCTCGGCCTCGCGCAGACGCTCGCCGGCAACCCGCGTCGCATCGGCCTGGCGCTCCTTCCGGCGGCGTTCCTCCTCGTGCTCGAGGCGCACGCGCTCGACGGCGGCGGTGGTCACGGCGACCCGTTCGTCCTCTTCGCGCCGCCGCCGCTCCGCCTCTTCTTCCCGCTGACGGGTCTCCGCCGCCTCCGTGGCGCGGATCGCTTCGAGGCGCCGCTCTCGTTCCGCGGCGATGCGCTCGTCCTCCAGCTCCGCCAGCGCGCGCAACGAGGTGACCACCGAGCTCGCGTTCGTTTCCATCACCCGATAGATGGCGGCCCGCACCGTCTTTGATCACTGGATGCAGCCACAAAGCGGATCGAGCTTCGAGCAGGTGCAGGGAGCGGCGATGCCCGTCTGCTGCCGCTTCGTGTCCGTGCGAACCGCGCGCCCGACCGCCGCGTTGGCAGCCCCCTGCTTCTGCATGGCGATGTCGAGATCGTGCTGCGCCTGGGCGCGCGCCGCGTCGTCCTTGGCGGACGACAGAGCGGCCGTCGCGGACTTCACCGCGGCCGCCCCCTTGTCAGCCTCGGCCTTCGCGACGTCGATCTGGTTCTGCAGATCTTGCCGCTGGGCCTCGGCAGCCACGGCTTGCGCCGCGCTCTCGTCGCTCTGCTTCTTGAGGAACAGGCCCGACCCCACGAGCAGCAGCGCCGCGGCAGTGGAGAGCGCGCCGACGGCATAACGAAGGCGGCGCACGGTATCGGGCCGCGACGACCGCGTTGATTCGGAGGGCAACATCTCCACGGCCGGCACGTCCATCGCCGCCACCGGCGCCGCGAGCGCGTCCTCCGCGGCCTGCGCGGCGCGGATCTCCGCCTGCGGGTCCGGCGTCTCCCGCCGTCCCGCGGCGAGCAGGCGCTCCGCGAACACCTCGTCTTCCGTGCGGGGCTCGCTCATCGCTCCCCCTCCAGCCGCGCCCGCAGCGCCCCGGCGCGCTCACCGAACACTTGCCGCGCGCGCCGCAAGCGGGATGCGACGGTCCCTGCGGGTAGCTTGAGCACCTCGGCGACGCTGGCCATCGTCAGCTCCTCGATGTCGCACATCACGAGCACCTCGCGCAGCTCGTCCGGGAGCCCGGCGAGCAGGTCGTCAAGCAGCCGGCGCGCGCGTCGCTCGTCGAGCGCGGTGTCCAGGCTGGCGAGCGGCGCCTCGGCGGCCGACAGCTCCGCCTCGTCGGCCACCTCGCGCCCGCGGCTCCCCCGGCTCGCCTGCTTGCGCAGATCGGCGGCGACGCGGATGGCGGTGGCGAAGAGGAACGAGCGCTCGGCGGCGGGCACGATCTCCTGCAGGCGACGGGCGAACACCACGAACACCTGCTGCGCACCGTCCTCGGCGAGGTCCGCGGGCAGCCCCATGCGGCGCAGGAGGCGCCACACCGGCGCGTACTGCTCGCGCACCACCCGGCGCACCCGGGCGTGGTCGCTCGCCACGTCGCGCGGCGCGTCCCGGACCGCAACCGCGGGCGGGACGACGCGGAGGAGCGCGGGCGCGGGCATCGCTCGATCAGATGGCCGCACCCGGCGCGTTTGATCAACCCAGCGCCGCACCGGCGGTCGATTTTCACCGCTCGGCGGCGAGGACCCGCGTGTCGGTGACGATCCAGTCGACCGGCACGTCCCCCGCGGTGTCGGGGACGTCGGCGACCAGCTGGTAATCGTAGGCAACCGCCACGGTGACCGCCGGAGGGGCGACGTCGGGGAGGGTGCGGTCGTAGAAGCCGGCGCCGTAGCCGATGCGGTGGCCACGCGGGTCGATGGCAATCGCCGGGACCACGATGACGTCGAGCTCGCCGCGACCGAGCAGCGGCCAGTCCGGAGACGGCTCGGCGAAACCGAGGCCGCGCTCGTCCAGGAGGGTCACGTCGGCGACGCTCCGGAACACCATCACCCGCGTCTCCTCGTCGACCGACGGGTACGCCACGGTCACGCCGCGCGCGCGCAGGCTGGTGTCGAGCGGGCGCAGGTCCACCTCGTGACGCGCCTCCATCGGCCAGAAGAGCGCCACCGAGCGCGCCTTCTGCAGCACCTCGAGACCTTCGAGCTGCGCCACGATCTTCCGCGAGCGCTGCGCGCAGGCCTCCGCCGGTGCGGTATGGCGGACGGCGCGGAGGCGCTTGCGCAGCTCCGCCTTCACCTTCTGGCGGATGTACGCCTCGGTCTCGTCGTTCACGAGGCGCGCGCCGAGGGGGCCGCCGGAGCTGTCGGCCAGCTGGTGACGAGCAGCTCGCGCGCCCCACCGCGCTTGGCGGCGTCGGAGTTGATGGCGCGGGGCGCGTTCACCTCGTGCACGCTGAAGCCGTGATCGGCGTACAGCGCGCGCATGGTCGGCGTGTCCGCGTTGGACAGCATCCCCATCACTCCGCGCTTGGCGAGATCGGCCAGCTCCGCGGCGAGCCGCTGGTGATCGGCGAGCCCGAAGCCACCGCTTGCGTACGAGGTGAAGTTCGCCGTCTTGGTCAGCGGCGCGTACGGCGGGTCGAGGTAGACGAAGTCGCCGGCGCCCAGCTTCTGCGTCACGCCGATGAAGTCGGAGACCGAGACCTCCACCCCTTGCAAGGCCTCCGACGCGCTGCGCAGCCGCTGCTCGTCGAGGATGCGTGGGCTCTTGTAGCGACCGAAGGGGACGTTGAAGCGCCCGTCCTGGTTCACGCGCCAGAGGCCATTGTAGCAAGTCTTGTTGAGGAACAGCATGCGCGCCGCCCGCTCGACGTCGCTCATCCCGCGAGGGTCGAGCGCGCGGGTCTCGTAGAACAGATCGCGGTCATTGGTGTAGCCGGCGAGGCGGGCGATGAGCGCGTCGAGCTCGTCACGCACGGCGCGGTAGGTGGCGACGAGGTCCTCGTTCTGGTCGCAGAGGATGGCGCGGTCGAAGTGACGCCGCTCGCTCGCGGGCAGGCGCGGGTCGCGGCGGCTCGCCAGGTCGAAGAAGAGCGCAGCACCACCGGCGAAGGGCTCGGCGTAGGTGCGGACCTCGGCCGGGATGCGCGCGCGGAGCTCCGCCAACAGGCTCGATTTCCCCCCCGCCCACTTCACGATCGGCTTGGCCACGGCGCGCGAGGTTGTGCCCCGGCCGCGCCAAGGCGACAAGAGGAGAGCGCGCGATCAGCGCGGCGCGGCGCGAAAGACCGGTTCGAGTCGCGCCGCATCGATGGCGAACACGGCCGGAACCCCGCTCACGGTGGCGCGGCGTACGCCGCCGATGACGGCACCGAAGCGGAGACGAGCGGCGCCGGTGTCCACTTCGAGCCCGGGCGGGTCGAGCTGATCCTCGGGTCGCGCGGGACCGAGGTGGACCACGTCATCGGCGACCAGGCCGTCGAGGGTGGCCAGCGCATCGGCGGGTGCGGGCGCCGGATCCGTCCGCGAGAGTTGTAACCTTCGACCGGATCGGATCAACGTTACAAGGGCCGCCTGGTCCGCGTGCGGCGCGGGAAGGGCGAAGGCATGCCGGTCCACGTACCAGCGGCACGCGCGCGCCGCGAGCGCCGGGTCGAGGGTGGCGAACGACGGTGCGCCCTCCGCAGGAATGATCTCCGCACCGTCGCCGTCGCCGAACGCCAGACACCCGAGCGAGTGCCCTCCGGCCGACAGCGCAACGCCCGGGCAAGCCCCCGCCGGCACCGTCGCCTGGTCGATCCAGCGACGGGCACGCGCGTGGACCACCGCGTCGACGAGGTCGATGACCCCGGCCTGATCCGCCGCCGCGCGCACCGGCTGCACCAGCGACCAGCCGTTGGCGGCCCGCTCGATCCGCTGCTCGTGCCCGGGGCACCCCACCGTGACGACGTCGACCGCGGCCACCCGGGCCGGATCGAGCGGCGGAGTCCACAAGGCGAGCGGCTTGACGCTGTGGATCGTCGGCTCGAGCAGCGCGCGGATCTCCGGCGCCAGGGTCAGCTCGCTCGTCTCTGCTCCCGCGCCGGCCGGCGCCCAGGCGAGCTCCTCGTCGGCGGCGGGCTCCCCTGCCCGCAACGCCGCCAGATGATCACGCGCCGCGAGCGATGGTGACGGCGGTGTCGCGAGCGGGTGTGGCGCCCCTTCCGCCGCGACGAGCGCCTCGAGCAACGCAGTGGCGGCATCCGACTCGCCCGGATCGAGATCGCGATCCGCGGGCGCGCGCTCGTGCCAGCCCGCCCCCTTGCGCGCGAGGTCGAGCTGCGCGCCCGGCGTGCGCAGGAGCAGCGAGCTGACCTCGTCGGCCTTCGCCTGGAACAGGTGCCGCTCGACCAGCGCGCCGTCGTCCGGCAGCAGCGCCGCCAGCGCCCCCGTCGTCACGCAGCCGACGAACGGCGTCGGGACGTCGCGCGCCGCAACCGTCTCTTCGTCATGCCCCGGACAGGCACCGCCGAACCGCAGCGTCGACGGCGGCCGCCCCTCGGTCGGCGACAGCTCGATCGTCTGCACCGCGTTCGCCGCGAGCGCGCGGGCCGCCGCGTCGTCGGGCGCGAGGAACCGCTCCACCCGCAGGTCCGCGAGCCCCACCGCCATGGCATCGGTGGCCGCGCGCGCTGCCCGGCGCCCATCGGCGAGCCGGAACGTGTCCGTCCCGTTGCGCGAGAGCTCGAGGCGGCGCCCCGGCGCGGTCTCCACGAAGCGCAGCAGCCGGGTCAGCGGGTACGGCGCGATCACCCGGTCGCGAAGGCGGTCGCTCGGCAGCAGCAGCTCGGTCGCCAGCTCCGCACCGGCGACGACGACCGAGCCGTCCTCGCGCATCGCGTACGCCGCACCCGCCGGGGTGCTCGCCGTTCCACGCAGCGAGAGCTTCGTCACC
>JAMFST010001112.1 GCA_026225435.1 Labilithrix luteola | reverse complement strand
GGACGCTCGCGGGGGGGGACGGGACGTCGACGACAGAAACGGGGACGCGGAAGCGGGGCTCGGCGTCGACGCGGACGAGGGCGTGCTCGAGGCGCTGCCGCTTCTTGCGCTCGAGGCGCGTCGCCAGCCGGGCGATGGCGAGCAGCCGGCGGCGATGGACCACCTGCACCATGGCGAAGGCGAGGAAGCCGAGCGACGCCAGCGCGGTGAGCGCGCTCACGCCGATGATCATCCCGAGGAGCATGGTGCCGTGGGCGCCGGCCCGCGGCGTGAGCGATCCGAGCGAGGCGACGAACGCGAAGGCCGCGCCGACGAAGAGGAGGAGCGAGGTCCGCCGCTCGCGTCGCCCGGCCCGGAGCGAGCGCACGCAGGCCTCCTCGCCGAGCTCGGCGAGGCGGACCGCGGGCCTCTTCTCGTACAGCGCGGCGAGCCTTGCGGCGAGACGCGGAGCCGCGCCGGCACCGATGGCAGCGAACGTCGCCCGCTCCGCCAGCGCGAAGCCGAGCCGCCGCTGCAGCGAGACGGCCCGACCGAAGGCGTGGAGCGCGAAGGCGGCGAGCACCACCCCCGGCGGCACCAGGAGCGCGCCCGTGAGCGAGAGCGGCAGCGAGTGGGAGCGGGCCAGCGCGAGCATCGCCAGCTCGAAGGCGAGCCAGGTGAAGGGCTGCCAGTGAGAGGCGATGCCGTGCGCCTCGCGAGACAGCTCGACGAAGCGCATCGCCGGGCCGCTCTTGCCGGCGTGCCGGTAGCTGGCGAGCTCCGCTTCGAGCGCTTCGTGGCGCGCCAGCTCGAGGGCGTAGTCGTTGCGGGCGCGCGCGGACGCAGACGACACCGGCGAGATGGACGAGGACGGCGACGGTGTGGACTGCGCGATCGGTGGGCTGGGAGAGGCGGCCGCTGCTGGCTCCGCGGACCTCGCGCTCTCGTCGGCGACGGCCTCGTTCAAGCCGACCCGGGCCGCGAGCGAGGCCACCCCGAGGAGGAACCCGACGAAGCCCAGCACCGCCACGCCGCTCCACAGCGGCTCGAACGTGGACGCGTGCCCGGTTCCGAACGCCGCGGCGACGGCGGAGACGATGAGCAGCGCCACCGGCACGGCACCCGGACCGGCGTTGTGGCGCACGAGCGCGGCGCGGCGGCGGGAGAGCGCGTGACCGATCTCGCGGATCTCGGCGTCGATCGTGGCGGCCCGGGCGGCGTGGCGAGCCTCGAGCGACATCGTGGCGGCGTGCTCCCGCTCCGCTTGCCGGGCGAGCTCGCGCCGCTCGCGCACCGCGCGCCCCTGCTGGCGAACGGCGAAGGCCAGGTGCGCCACGGCGAGCAGCAACGGCGCCAGACAGACGGCCAGACGGTCGGCCGGTGAGCCCGACGCGAACACCCCGGCGCGAACGAGCAGCCAGGCGGGCGGCTGCAGGAGGAGCCAGAGATACGGGCGCGTGAGCCGCGCCAGGTGCGCGCGCTGTGCCGTCAGCTCCTCGACCTGGACCTCGGCCCCGCTGGGACCGGCGGCGCGGTACTCGGCGAGCTCGCGTTCCAGCTCGGCGGTCCGAGCGCGGAGGCCAGTGACGTCGTCACGGTAGCTCACGAGCGTTAGAGTAGCGCGCGGGCGGAGAAAGCGAGTCGTCGACACAATCCGGCTCCGGACGAGCTTCCTCGTCGCTGGCGATGCGGACCGTGGCGCGCCAGCTCCTGTCGCTCACGCGGGATCTCCACCGCGCGCGCCGCTGCCGCGTCAGCTCCAACCAGAGCGACCCCACGCTCAGCGCCGCCGGCACCAGGTACGCCGAGGAAGGCACCCTCACGAACGCCAGCGGCAGCAACAGCGCCAGCCAGCCGTACGCCCAGCCGAAGCGCCGCACTTCGCGCAGCTGTCTCCCCAGTTCCTCGATCCGGACGACCGCGCCAGGCGGCCCCGAAACGCGCAGCGGGGCCAGCTGCTCCTCGAGCGCGGCCCCGCGTTCTTCCAGCGCAGCGGCGTCGTCGCGGTACACGCCGACGACGGTAGCGAACTACTTGTTGACGCGCTCCAGGTAGCCGCCGTTGGACGTGTCGATCTTCACCCACTCGCCCTCCTTGATGAAGAGCGGGACGTTGACCACTGCGCCCGACGTCAGCGTGGCCGGCTTGGTGGCGCCGCCCGAGGTGTCGCCCTTGACGCCCGGCTCGCTGGACACGACCTGCATCGTGACGTTGGCCGGCAGCTCCACGCCGATGGCGTTGCCGTTGTAGAGCGTGACGTCGCAGTTCAGCCCCTCGGTGAGGAAGCGAGCCTCGTCGCCGACCTTGATCTTCTCGACGTTGATCTGGTCACCGGTGTTGGTGTCCATGAACACGTAGGAGTCGGCCTCGCTCCACGAGTAGGTCATGTTGCGCTCCTCGACATCGGCCAGCTCCACCGCTTCACCGCTCTTCCACGTGCGCTCGACGACGTTGCCGTTCGTCAGGTTGCGGATGCGCGCGCGCGTGAACGCCTGCCCCTTGCCGGGCTTGACGAACTGGTGGTCCACGACGTGGAACGGGACGCCGTCGATCTCGATCTTGATGCCCTTGCGGATGTCGGTGGTCTGCATGCGGAGGCGGGCCAGATAGCACGTGACGCCGCCCGCGAACAAGCCGGACCGTGGGAAAAGCCGCCGGCCGTCACTCCGCCCAGAGATCGGAGAGGTCGAGCTCCACGGCGTCGAACGGCTCGGCGTGGACGAGGGTGTCTCCATGGTGCGTGGCGAGCAGCAGCCAGTGCGCTCCTTCGCGCCGGAATACCTCGAGCGTCTGCGCGGTGGGATCGACGAGCCAGGCGTGCGTGACGCCTTCGCGGGCGTAGATGGGGAGCTTATCGGCCCGGTCGACCTTGCGTGTCGAGTCGGAGAGGACCTCGCAGATCCAGTCGGGCGCGAGGACGAACGCTGCCGTCGACGGGCGCTTGGGCATCCGCTCGCGCCGCCAGCCGGCGATGTCCGGCACCAGAACGTCGCTCGCCAGGTGCAGCTCGGGCTCGTCGAGGATGACCCAGCCTCCGGGACCACCGCGGTGGCGACCGAAGCGCGTGAACAGCTCGCCACCGAGCGCGCTCGAGGCCTGGGCATGCGCCGAGGCTGGTCGCGGCTGTGTCACCAGGGTCCCGTCGAGGATCTCGCCGACGACGTTCTCCGGCAGGGCGACGAGGTCCTCGTAGGTGGCGCGCGGGGTCGTTCGGGCAGCCATCCGGGAAGGATACACTCTCCCGCCGCCGTCGCTGTATAAGCCCCTCGCCATGCACGAGGTCGACGAAGAGCTGCGCGAGATCAAGCGCGAGATCATCGAGTCGCGCGGGCTGGTCATCAAGACCAACAACCTGACGAACGCGCTCTCGGCGGACATCAAGTCGATCGCCAAGCGGCAGCAGGGCTACGAGCGACGCCTGTCGTGGAACAGCGCGACGGCCTACCTGGTGTTCGTCTTCGTGGTGTTCGGCGCGCTCAAGTTCGCCTGGGACGCGCGCGTGGACGCCATCCGCGCCGAGACCGAGCAGAAGACCGCCGACAACGAGCGGCTGCGCAAGGAAGCGCGCGACGTGCAGAAGCGCGACGAGGACCGTGCCCGCGCCGAGGTGAAGGCGGCGCAGTTCTACGAGCTGGTGCAGGGGAACAAGAAGGTCGACCTCGTCGAGCAGTACGAGGCGATGAAGAAGGAGCCGCTGACCCGCGCCGAGTCGGCCTTCTTCGCCGACGCCGTCGAGCGCGCGCGCAACGAGCTGGCGGCGCAGCTGTACGCCCAGGGGACCGACAAGGCGCGCGTGCAGCGGTGGCAGGAGGCGGCGGCGGCCTTCGAGGAGTCGCTCAAGTACAAGCAGGACTCGGCCATCCAGGCAAACGTGACGCTGGCGCTCGCCGAGGCGTACCGCAAGCTCGGTCGGCAGCGCGACGCCATCCCGCTGCTGGTG
>JAMFST010000131.1 GCA_026225435.1 Labilithrix luteola | reverse complement strand
TGGCTGGATGGCTCACTCTCGACGGACCTCGCCAGGCACTGAACTGGCCGAAGGCGCCGTGGGCCGCGAGGACAGACGAGCGGTTTCCCGGCAACCGCTGACCACGCCGATACCGCAGCTCAACCCTGCTTACTTCTTCGCCTTCGCCGCCGCTTCCTTGGCCGCCTTGAACTTGGCGTTCAGCTTCGTCGCGTACCCATCCTTGTTCTCCTGCCGCACCCGCGAGATCGCCAGTGCCCCCGCCGGTACATCCCGGGTCACCGTGGTGCCGGTCCCGACGTAGGCCCCCTTGCCGATGGTGATCGGCGCCACCAGCTGTGAGTCGCTGCCGATGAAGGCGCCGTCCTCGAGCGTGGTGACGTGCTTCTGCACGCCGTCGTAGTTGCAGAAGATTGTCCCGGCGCCGATGTTGACGCCTTCGCCGACGACGCCGTCGCCGAGGTAGGCGAGGTGGTTCGCCTTGGACCCCTTGCCCAGCGACGTCTTCTTCAGCTCGACGAAGTTGCCGACGTGGGCATCCTCGCCAATCACGCTCTCCGGACGCAGGTGGGTGAACGGTCCAATCTGGGCGCGCTCGCCGATCGTCGATGACGTGGCCACCGAGTATGGCTTGAGGTTCGCGCCGGCCGCGACCTTCACATCGGTGAGAACGCAGCCGATATCCAGCGTGGCGCCGGCGCCGATGCTCGTCGCGCCGCGGAGCACGCACCCGCTCTCGATCACCGCATCGGCCCCGATGGTGACGGTCGGCTCGATCCGCGCGTTGCCGCGGACGGTGACACCCGCGACGCGGTGGCGATCAGCGATCGCTTTGTACATTCGATCCTCGGCCTCGGCGAGCTGGCGGCGGTCGTTGACGCCGTCCATGACCTCGGCGCGCGCCTCGACGGTGACGGCGTGGTTGCCCGCGTCGGCGGCCATGGCGACCAGATCGGTGAGGTAGTACTCGCGCTGGGCGTTGTTCGGCTGGAGGCGAGCGAGCGCGTCGCGGGCGAAGTCGACCGGCATGGCGAAGATGCCGGGGTTCATCTCGCGCAGGGCGTGCTCCTCGGGGGTCTGCAGGTCCTTCTGCTCGCGGATGGCGGTGACACGCCCATCCGCGTCGCGGACGATACGGCCGTAGCCGAAGGGGTTGCCCGCCGAGCAGGTGGCGAGCGCGAGGAGCGCGGACGATCCGACGGCGGCGGCGAGCACCGGCGCCACGTCGCGCGCCTCGATGAGCGGCACGTCGCCATAGAAGACGAGGAGGTGCGTGCTGGCCGGGTCGACGGCGGACAAGCCAGCTCTCGCTGCGTCGCCGGTGCCGCGCGGCTCCTCCTGGATGGCGAGCTTGACCCGGCCGGCGCCGAAGGTCTTCTCGACCCAGCCTGCCACCACGTCGCGTCCGTAGCCCACCACCACGATCACCTCGTCGCAGCCCGCGTCGAGCGCGGCGCGAATGGGGTACGCGAGGAGCGGTGCTCCACAGAGCGCATGCATGACCTTGGGAAGCGCGCTCTTCATCCGCGTCCCCTGCCCGGCGGCGAGGACGAGGGCGCTCGTGCGAACCGAGCGGGCGGAGCTGCTGCTGCTATCGAGAGCGGGGCGATTGGACCCAGTTGCGTTGGTCATGACGCGTCACTGGTTATCACTTTCTGCAGAGATGGCGATCCGGCGCGACGCGTCATCGCGCGTCAACAAAGAGCGTGCATGCGCGGGCACCTGCGCCGACATACACTGGCCCGTTCTTGACGATGAAACGTTGCTTGACTGCGGCTCGAGGAGCCAGAACTGGTCGCCTTGGTTCGGCAATCGCGCTGACGGCGCTCGTCGGCGTGGCCGCCTGTACCTCGGACATCAACACCGCGCGCACCCCCGCGGCGCGCGGGACCTTGGGCGTGGAGACCTACGGCGTCCTGTGTGACCGCATCGGCGCCAACGCGTTCCCCGACGATCTCACCGGCGCGTCGTTCCACGCCATGTGTCACGCGGCGACCGACGGGACGTACGCGACCACCGTGGACACCTCGGTGTTGCCGCCGATGGACGCCACGGCGACCGACTCGCAGGGGAACCTGGTGCCGCTGGCGTCGCAGCAGGCGTCGCGCACGGCGTCGATCACGCGGATGAAGGCGCTGTCGGCGCACCGGGTGGACCTGGTCGGCGCGCTCGACGCGACGTTCCCCGCGACGCTGGTGCCGGCGCTCGATCTCACCAACGCCAATCCCGAGAAGAGCTGCGGCACGCCCGCCGATCCGTCGCTGGCACAGGCCAAGCTGACGAGCGAGCTGTCCGATCTCCTCGGGCGGATGACCAAGCTGTACGACGACGGAACTCTCCCGCAGGCGACCGAGGCGCTCGGTCGGTTGATGAACGCGTTCGGCGCGTCGACCGAGGGGAAGACGGCGCTCTCGCACTTCGACGCGCGCCAGGGGTACCGGCCGCAGGACCTGTCGCTCGGCGCCATCCGTCCGGCCGTCGGGTATCCCGCGCTGCGCGATCTGGCCAACACCGCCATCCGCATCCTCTCGGCCGACTCGGATCCCTACGATCCCGCGCCCAAGTACAATGCCAAGGGGGACCGCATTCTCGTTCCCGGCTCGGCGTACGCGCAGTGGTCGAGCCTCCTGGCCGCCGCGCACGAGGAGCTGCGCACGGCGACGGCCGATCCGGCGGTCGGGCCGCTCACCGTGCAGACCGATCTCGCCGGCCGCCCCGTGCCTTCGCGCGCGCGCGGCGATCTCGAGATGATGTCTTCGGTGATGTTCGCGCAGGACCCGAGCTTCGGCACGTCGACGTCACCGAGCTACATCGTGCAGCGTGACTCGCGCGGCTACGCCAGCGTGGCGCTGAGCGGCGGCAAGGTGCCCGCCCCCTTCGTCGACAGCGACGGCGACGGGCTGGCAGACATCGACGCGAGCGGACACTTCGTCACCGGCGACGGGAGCACGCCGCCCGATCCGTTCCTCATCTTCGGGGGCGTCGCCGCCACGCCGCGCGACGCCTTCGGACGCGCGGTCGGCGCCGACGGGACGACGCCGCTGTACAATTATCTCGACACCGGCCACGCCTACACGGCGGCGATGCTCGAGGACATGTCGGGCCTCTTCAACCCCGACCCGACGGCGAACCACGAGACGATGATGAACGCGCTCGCCGGCGCGTACGTGCTCTTCGGGACGCGCGACGGCTCCCCCAAGACGACCAAGACCTACGCCGCCGATCCGGCGCGCGGGCCCAGCCCGGTGACGCTCACCTACGACGCGTTCCACACCGACGACGCGGCGGTGCTCGACCTGGTCTACGCCGCCGGACAGGTGCTCGCCGATCCGTCGGCCGACGCGCTGCTCGGTTACACGTCGAACCTGCTGAAGACGGACATCGGCGACATCGCCCGCCTCACCGGCGCCGCGCTCGACGGCAAGGCGATCGCCGACGCGCACCCCGAGGCGAGCATCCCGGCCACCTCGACCTTCTGGGACGAGCTGCTCGACGTGTTCGCGCAGATGGCCGCCGAGCCTGGGTTGCTCGAGGACGTGCTCCGCTCCTTCGCCGATCCCAACACGCTCAAGCTGGCCAACGCCTACGGCAGCTACGCGCAGTACCTCGATCAGATCTCCTACGACCCGGCCAACATGAACGGGCCGACGCTGAACCTGACGACGAACGATCACTCACCGCCGAAGACCCTGGTCGACCGCACCAAGCCGATGACGGGGCTCAATCGCAGCGATCTCTATCGCTTCATCGCCCTCATCCACGACACCAACGGCGTCGCCGCCTGCAACAAGGACGGCGCCGTCCTCCACGCGCGCGACGTCGGCGGCACCAGCATCGACCTCGACATCTGCGGCGGCAGCGTGCCGGTGTGCAGCCTCGACTCGACGCCCTTCTCCGAGTGCCAGATCTTCAAGATCGACAACCTCGCGCTCTTCTACCTCGACTCGATCATCGGCAAGGCGTCGCTGTACTTCCGTCCGGACATCATCCGCAACGGGCTCGACATCGTCGGCTACAGCTTCGGCGCCTCCACGGTCGACACCATCGAGGCGTCGAGCATGATCGGCTACGGCACCAACGACACCTACGGCTTCTGGGACGACACCAGCTCGCAGGTATTTCGCCCGCGGCCGCAGTACCTCGACCGCCTGGTGTTCTTCAACACGCTCACCGACAGCACGCAGTCGGGCGACACCAACTACACCACCAATCACTTCCTCACCGACCTGCAGGGGCCGTACTTCGGCACCGCCGCCTGCGCCGAGCGCAGCATCCCCGATCCGGTGCCGACGGCGCCCGACGCCTTGCCCGACGGCATGGTGCACGGCCTGCGCACCTGCGACGACGGTGACTACCTGCAGCAGCGCGACCCGAACACGATCTTCACCTGGGAGTCGTTCAGCTTCTACGACTCGATGACCCCGCTCCTGAACGCGTACTCGGCGCACGGGCGCGAGGATCTCTTCCTCAGCATGATCGAGGTGCTCTACCGGCACTGGGGCGACAAGAATGCGTCCGCCAGCGAGTGCAAGGTCACCGCGACCACCAACTGCAGCAAGGACGGGGTCGACACCTACGAGCCGATCTTCAGCGGCGTGCTGGCGACGGACGCCATCCCTGCGCTCAACTCGCTGGCCACCACGCTGGTGAACGTCTCGGTGCCGACCTGCACGGCAAGCGACGCGAACGGCGTCTGCACGACGACGACGAGTGGCAACTGATGGCATGATGAAACTGGAGAGGAGGCGAGAGGACAGAAGACCGAACTGTTGAAGTGCCGCCGACGTGGTGCCGGGTAGGCGGACGCCCAGTCGACACAGCCACCGCCTGCTCGCTCTTGGGTGGTGGCAGTGCGTGCGGCACAGTGCGCCAGACTCAGCCTCC
>JAMFST010001111.1 GCA_026225435.1 Labilithrix luteola | reverse complement strand
GGTGCGGCCGGCCGGAGGGTCGTGTTTTGCTCTTCGGACGTAGGTGAACGCAGATTCAGCTACGCGCCGGCGGTCGTTCGCCAGGGAACGTTGCCCCGACATCGATCCGTGACGTAGCTGAATCAGCGTTCATCTACCTCGAAAACGCGTGACGAGGCCCCCGCCGCGCTGAGCCGTCACGCTCGGCCTGCTCGAGGGTCGCGCGATCGAACCTCAGATCCACTTCTGGTCCCGGTACCACTTCGCCGTCTGTCCGATCCCGTCCTTCAGATCGATCGCCGGCTTCCACCCGAGATCCCGCTGCGCCCACGCCGAGCTGCAGACCCAGTGCGGCTGGCGGATCTCGTTCATCTTGTCGCGCGTGAGCATGACCGCCTTGTTGGTCGCCTTGCCGAAGATCTCGCTGGAGAGCGCCGCCAGGTACACCACCGGCATCGGCAGGTTGATGCGGATGAAGGCCTTCTTGCCGAGCGCCTGCTCGATCCCCTCGAGCAGCTGGCGGAAGCCGTACACGTGGCCGTCGTCGAGGAAGTACGTCGAGCCGCTGGGCACGTCCGCGGTGAGCGCGGCGATGCAGGCGGAAGCCGCGTCGGCGCCGTGCATCAGGCTGAGCGTGTTGGACGCGTCGCCGATGGTCGGGAGCACGCCGCGCTGCACCGCCTGGAAGAAGGCGAACACCTCGGCGTCGCGCGGCCCATAGAGCGCCGGCGGACGGAGAATGACCACCTGCAGCTCGTCCTTCGCCGCGCGGACGACCCGCTCGGCCTCGAGCTTCGAGCGCCCGTAATGGGTCACCGGCTTGGCGTCGCACGACTCGTCGAGCGGCGTGCCGTCCTTCGACGGGCCGACGGCGGCGAGGCTGGAGACGAAGACGAAGCGCTTGATCGAGTGCTTCGCGTTGGCCGCCTTGGCCGCGAGGACCAGGTTTTCGGTGCCGAGCACGTTCGCCAGGTGGAACTCGGAGACGCTGCGCGCCTTCACGAGGCCGGCGGCGTGGACGATGGCGTCGACACCTTCGGCCGCGCGGAACACCGCGTCTCGGTCCTCGACGCTTCCGATGGCGAACTCCACCCGCGGTAGCTTCTCGAGAAAATCACGCTTCGAGGACGCTCGAACGAGCGCGCGCACGTCGTGCCCCTGCGCCGTCAGCTGCTCGGCGATGTGGCTCCCGAGGAACCCGCTCGCACCGGTGACCAGGACCTTCACGACGATGCCTCCAGGCTCTTCTCGTACACGCGGTACTTTTTGTACACCTTGCCGCCGACCATCTTGATGCCGGCGTTGATGGCGCCGTTGTCCTCCAGCGTCCAACCGAGCTCGCCCCACTTCATTCCGAGGCGGCGCCCGCCTTCGTTCATCTCACCGTACAGGTAGGCCGACAGCGCCGCGTACTTTCGTACATTGCGGTACTTCTTGCGGATGCCGAGGATGAGCATGCGGCCGCTCTTGGCCCCCTCCACCTTCAGGCGCCACAGCAGCTTGGGCAGACCGAAGGGGAACAAGCTCCCGTTGAGATCGCGGGTCAGCTCGTTGAGGTTCGGCAGCGCGAGCGCCACCGCAGCCGGCTCGCCGTCGATGTACGTGATGCGCGTGATCTCCGGCGCGAGGATCAACTTGAAGTCGGCCGCCATCTTGGTCAGCTCCGCCTTCGTCAGCGGAACGAAGCCCCAGTTGTCGCTCCAGGCGTCGTTGTACACGTCGACGATGATGGCCACGTCGCGCGCCAGGTCCTTGTAGGAGACCGGCCGGCTGACGACCTCCGGCAAGCTGCCGATCTCGTCGTAGGCGCGCTTGGTGCGCGGATTGAGCTCGCCCGTCAGGTACTTCCAGCCGAGCAGATCCTTCGCCTTCGTGTAGCCCGCCTGCTCGATCAGCCCACCCTGGTGGCGCGCGCTGTACGGGAACATGAAGACCGGCGGCTCGTCGAAGCCCTCGACCAGACAGCCGATCTCCTCGTTGATGCTGAGCGACATCGGCCCGCGCACCGTCTTCATCCCCTTGCCGCGCAGCCAGTCCTCGCAGCGCGACAGCAGCGCCTTGGCCACCTCGGGATCGTCGATGGTGTCGAAGAAGCCGAAGAACCCGACCGCGTCCTTGTAGCGAGCGAGGTGCTCGTGATCGATCGAAGCGGTGGCCCGGCCGACCGTCTTGCCGTCCCGCTTGGCGACGAAGATGACCCCTTCCCCGTGCTCGAAGAACGGGTTCTTCTTCGGGCTCAGCCGGTCCTTCAGCTCCTGGTCGAGAGGCCGGATGTACGTCCGGTTGCCGCGGAACACCGTGTCGACGACTCCGAGGAAGTCGCCGAGCTTCGCGCTCCCGTTCATCGGGCTTTCTACGATTTCGAGCATGGTCGCGGCCCGGGTCATACCACGAGGTTTCGGCTCGGGGAGGCCAGCAGGAGAGCGACGCAAGCGCGACCGTAACCCCACGCACGACTGAGTCGCGGACGCCAGGCCTTGGCATCGGGCGGCGTTGCGCTACATTCCTGGGCGTCACGTCGAGTTTTCGGGCGTAACGCCCTGGATCACCGCGAAAAGCGGCGCTCCGGGACGGTGCTTTCGGCGCTCCGCGTGGAGAGGCGGGCCTTTTGGCTCGTCCCACGCAGGATCGCGCGCGGCGGCTCGTTCGATCAGGCTACAGGCACGCTACGCCGCGTCGAAAGCAGGAGCAGGGTCATGGGTCAGCGTCTCTATGTTGGTAATCTCTCGTTCAACTCCACTGCGGAGACGGTTCGGGAAGCGTTCGCGGGTATCGATGAAGTCACCGACGTCCACGTCGTGATGGATCGCGATACCGGGCGTCCGCGCGGTTTTGCGTTCGTGACCATGGCCTCGCCGGGTGGAGCCGAGAAGGCCATCAAGGCGATGAACGGCGCGCGGCTCGACGCCCGCCCGCCCCGCGTCAACGAAGCCGAGGAGCGACCCGCTCGTGGCGGTGGCGGCGGTGGTGGGGGTGGTGGTGGTGGTGGTGGCGGCTACGGTGGGGGAGGCGGCGGCGGTGGCCGTAGCGGCGGAGGCGGTGGCGGTCGTGGCGGGGGAGGCGGCGGCGGTGGTGGCGGCGGCGGTGGCCGTCGCTCCTGGTGATTCGTCACTGAGCTAATTCACGGCTCATCTCGAGCCGAAACGAGCCAGTGCGACGCCAAGCCTCCTTCTGGGGCTGCGATCCGTACAGACGAGATATCTCGAACCGGCAAGGCAGACGTCGCGGCATCCTCATTCACGTTCGTGAGTGGCGGTGTCGCACGCTGCTCTTGTCGCGACGAAGCCAGCGGGTGGCTCGACCGCTGGCCGATGGAAGCTACCGTTCGCGTGACGCGCGACACACCTTCACCTACGCGGCCCCGTGTCAGAGGGGTGCGAGGTTCGAAGAGCGCGTTCTCAATCACAGCGCGCGATCGGTGGCGATGTTGAAAAGGAATTCATGAACGAAACGATATCTTCGCGACCGGCCGTGTCGGACGCGAGCCTTCCCCTCTTGAGCCAAGCTCAGCCGGGAGCCCCCTTTGCCATCCTCGGGCTGGATGAAGCCCTGGTGCGCGCCCTCGTCTCCGAGGGATACGAGCTGCCGACTCCGGTGCAGCGCCGCGCCATCCCGCATGTTCTCGACGGACGCGATGTTCTCGCGTGTGCTCAGACCGGAACCGGAAAGACGGCCGCGTTCGTCTTGCCGATGCTGCAGCGCCTGGCGCACAACGCAGCGACCGCAGCCAGCGCACGCCTCACCAGTAACGGTGGGCAGCGCCGCAACGGCTCGTCTCCTCGCGCACTCGTCGTCGCTCCGACGCGTGAGCTCGCGGCGCAGATCGCCGAGCGCATCAACGCGTACGGGCAGTTCCTCTCCCCGCGCATGGGTCACACGGTGATCTACGGCGGCGTCGGCCAGGGCTCGCAAGAGCACGCGCTGCGCAACCGCCCGGACATCATCGTGGCCACGCCCGGTCGACTGCTCGATCTGATCGGTCAAGGGCTTGTACATCTCGACGCCGTGGAGATCTTGGTCCTCGACGAGGCCGATCGCATGCTCGACATGGGCTTTCTCCCCGACGTGAAGCGCATCGTGCAGCGCACTCCGCGTTCGCGGCAGACGCTGCTTTTCTCGGCGACGATCCCCACGTCCATCCGCTCGCTCGCCTCGGAGTTCCTCAAGGATCCGATCGAGTTCGCGGTGGCCAAGCTCACCCCGGCGACCGCCACCGTGAGCCAGACCGTGTGGCACGTCGGTAGTGGCCCCGCGGAGAAGCGCTCGCTGGTGAAGCGGCTCCTCGAAGGCGCCACCGACCGGCGCGCCATCGTCTTCACGCGCACCAAGCGCGGCGCCAACAAGGTGTGCGAAGACCTCGTCGCCGCTGGCTTCATCGCCGGCGCGATCCACGGCAACAAGTCGCAGTCGGCGCGCGAGCGAGTGCTCGACGCCTTCCGCAAAGGCACCGCTCGCGTCCTCGTCGCCACCGATCTCGCCGCGCGCGGTATCGATGTCGACGACGTCGGTCTGGTCGTGAACTACGACCTTCCCGAGGTGGCCGAGAGCTACGTGCACCGCATCGGCCGAGCGGGCCGGGCCGGGAATACCGGCCACGCGGTGTCGTTCTGCGATCCGGAGGAGCGAGGACTGCTCACTCAGATCGAGAAGCTGCTACGCACGCGCATCCCCGTCGCCGGTTCGTCCGTCGGCGCGGCCGCTACTCCCGACGCCATCGCCGCTGTCACGAGCGGGGGCGGCGGTACCAGCGGTGATCGTCAGCAGCACGGTAACAACGGGGGATCCAACTCACGTCCGTCGGCACGCGATGCGCGCCGGCCCCTCACCCGCAACCCATCCTCGCGTCGTCGGAGGTCGAAATGTCCAGCACCAGCTTCTTGAAACGGCAGAAAGAACGTCAGCGTCAGGAAAAGCAGCGCGATAAGAACGCGAAGAAGGAAGAGCGCGCCAAGAACAAGCCGGACAAGCCGGCTGGTGAAGGGGGCGAAGACCCGGATATCGCGGGAATCATCCCGGGACCGCAGCCCATCCCCTGGGAGTGAGTCGCGGAGCGGCAGTCAGCGTTTGATCCCGGCATAAAAGGCCTGGTCGCGGCGGCGAAGACGGAGCAGCAATTGCCCGTCTTCAGCCGCTTTTTGCAATTCCGAGGCGTTGGGTGAGTCCACTCCGTCCGCCTCGACGATGACGTCGCCCGGCTTGATGGTGGCGCGATCGGCGGCCGAGCCGGGGAGGATCCCGGTGACCTGAGTGACGGCCTTCGGC
>JAMFST010001110.1 GCA_026225435.1 Labilithrix luteola | reverse complement strand
CGTTGAACTGATCGCGCAGGCGCTGCTGCGCGATGGTCTCCTCGGTCACGTCGACGCCGTGAACGAAGACGCCGGTGATGGTGCCGTTGGTCTCCACCAGCGGCCCGGCGATGAAGTTGTTGTAGCGCCGCTCGATCGTGTGCCCGTTGCGCACGATGTCCAGACGACGCCCTTTCACCGAGTAGGGCTCGCCGGTGTGCAGCACCTGGAGCAGCGTCTCGGCGTACCCCTGGTTGACCACCTCCGGCAGCGCCTCGAGCAGAGGCTTGCCGAGGATGTCCCGGCGCCCCACCACGTCGTAGTACGCCTGGTTCACCAGGTCGAAGACGAGATCCTCACCGCGGAGGATGGCCATGAAGGCGGGCGCCTTCTCCAGCAGCGTCCCCAGGCGGCGGCGCTCGAAGGTCAGTGACTCGATCAGCTTCTCCCGCTCGCGCTCCTCCAGGTGCCGCGCCGTCACGTCGCGGACGTTCACCACGATGGCGCCGATGGCCGGATCGTTGAGCAGGTTGGTGACCATCCCTTCGAGCCAGCGCACCTCTCCCAGGTGGTCGAGGATGCGGAACTCGACCTGCGTGCCGGTGGTGGCGGCGCCGGACATCGCCGCCGTCACCCGTTCCCGATCCTCGGCGACGACCCAGGTGAAGGCGGGGGTCCCCACCATCTGCGCCGGCGCGACCCCGAAGAAGTCGTGCGAGTGGCGGGTCATGTACAGGATCTTGCCGTCCACCGAGACGAGCGCGATCGCCTCGGCGCTCTTCTCCACCATGGCGCGAAAGCGCGCGTCGGTGCGGCGCAGCTCCTCCTCCGTCCAGGCCAGCGACTCCGCCGCGGCGTGCTCGTCGGTCACGTCGCGGAGCACCAGCAGGTGCAGCCCGGCTCCGATGCTCGCCACCGCGGAGATGACCACCGCGCGCTCCTCGCCGGTGGCGGCGCGCACATGGCCGCGCGTCTGCAGCTGCCCTTCGGCTTTCAAGGTGGCGAAGAGCGCGAGCGACTCCTCGCGCGGAGCCAGGGAGAAATCGCCGACACCCCGGCGCAACAGCCCCGCCTTGGTCAGCTTGAGCAGCGCGCACGCCGCCGGGTTCGCGTCGACGAAGCGCCCCTCGTCGTCGAGGAGAAGCATCGCGTCGCTCGCGCCGCCGAAGATGGCGCGCAAGATGCGCTCGCTCCGTTGCAGCTCGTCGGTCGCCAGCTCGAGGAACTCCGCGCCGGCGTGCAGCTCCTGGGTCGAGAGCCGCCGCTCTGCCTCCTCGGCGCGGAGCGTGGCGGCAGCGAGCTGACGCTGCAGCTCCTCCAGCTCGCCCTGGTCGTCGGCGGACACAGACACGAAGACCAGCATCTGCCCGCGCGCACGCGATGACCAGCCAAATACTGAACGGGCGGTGTCTGGTGCCGCGGGCGGGTGTCAGGTGCCGCGGGCGGGTGTCAGGTGCCGCGGGCGCTAGAGCGCGGACCGTCGCCCGGGCCATCGAGCGTCTCGCGAACCTTGCTGAGCAACGTGGCGGGGGTGAGCGG
>JAMFST010001109.1 GCA_026225435.1 Labilithrix luteola | reverse complement strand
CGCGTCGACCTCCGCGGCGCCCGCCTCGGCAACCGTGGCGACGAGCGAGCCGTCGACCGGGTTGCGATCCTCGAACGTCTTGCCCGAGCTCGAGCCGACGTACTCCCCCTGGATGAAGTTCAGGTATTCGCGCATGGCATCTCCCGTGAGGAGCGAGAGTATGAACCCACAATCTCGAGATTCAATCCCGAATCTCGAGATTTATTTTGACGCGCCGCCATCTGCTCGTAACCTCGAGACGGGAGAGAGGAGCCTCGCCGCCGATGTCGACCGCCGTCACTGCGCCTGCGTCTGCGCCCGGATCTGCACCCGCCCACAAGACGCTGGTGGACGTCGCCTACCACACGCTGCGCGAGCAGATCCTCGACGGGCGGCTTCCTGCCGGCGCAAAGCTGCGCGTCGAGCACCTGCGCGAGTCGGTCGGCGTCGGCGCGACGCCGCTGCGCGAGGCGCTCAGCCGGCTCAGCGCCGAGAAGCTGGTTCACGCCCTCGGGCAGCGCGGCTTCCGCGTCGCTCCCATGTCGCTGGCGGAGCTCGAGGACGTCACCGAGAACCGCCTCCAGCTGGAGACGCGCGCCGTGGAGCTGAGCGTGAAGCGCGGCGACCTCGCCTGGGAAGCGCGGGTGGTGGCGGCGCATCACACGGTGGCGCGCGGCGATCGCCGGCTGCGCGGCAAGGGGATCGACGTGGCCGCCTGGCAAGCGAACAACGCCGCCTTCCACGACGCGCTCGTCTCGGCGTGCGGCTCGCCGTGGCTCCTCGAGCTGCGCAGCCTGATCTTCGACCAGCACTCCCGCTACCGCGCGATGTCCATCGCGTTGAACCAGCGCCGCGGAGCCACCCGCGACATCGCCGCCGAGCACGAGGCGATCGTGGAAGCGGCGCTGGCAAGGCAGGCGAAGCGCGCGGCGAGCCTCGTCGGGGAGCACATTCGCGCGACCGCGGTGACCGTGCGCGAGGCGCTCGAGGGGCACCTGTCGTGACCGCACCATGCAGACGACCGGGACCGAGCACGCGAGGTTCCTCGGCGTCGACCTGACCGACGGCCACGCGCGGCGCCGGCGCTCGCTATCGCTAAGCGCTCAGATGCACGCCGCGCCGCACTTGCCGAGGCTCGGTCCGCAGACGCCGTTCACGCAGTAGCCGCCCACGCAGTCGGAGTCGTGCTGGCACGCCGGGATGCTGCAGACGCCGTTGGCAAAGGAGTAATACGTCGGGCACTGCGCGCTCGTCCGCGGTGCACAGTGGCCTCCGTCTCCGCACGCGAACGTCGGACCGCAGTCGCTGTCACCGGCGCACGGCGCGGTGCAGCTGGTCGAGATGTACCCCATCCCGTTCGCGTTGGTGTTGCACACCTGGCCGCCGCTGCAGTCGGTGTCGACCGTGCACGACGGGCCGAGCGCGGCCGGGCAGAAGGTGATGCCGGGGACGAAGCAGGCGTTGGGCTGGTTGTCCTGGGACGCCGGGCAGTCGTCGTTGGAGTGGCACGTGTCGTCGCCACAGGCGAGATGGACGCACGCGAGCGCGAAAAGAACGAGCAGCAGGGAGACGAAGCGCCGACTCATGTGGGCGGAGCAGTAGTGCACGTGCCGCCGCCCGTGTTGAAAGAAACGCGAAGCTCAGCGGTCGCCGTTTACAAAAGCCAGCCCGGCGGCATGCAGGTGAAGGTGACTTCCTGGCCGACGGTCGTCGCCAAGGCGCGCACGGCCGCGTCGGTCGCGGTGGCGCCGCTCGCCGAGACGAACGACCTGTCCGGCTGAAGTCGGTACGCCACGGGCGCGCCCTTCACCACCGCGCGCGCGACGAGATCGCACTCCATCGGCGAGGCGCCGAGGATCTTGGAGACGAAGGGCGTGGTCGCCCGCGCCTCGAGCAGATCGATCCGCGGGCCGGCGGCCGTCGCGTTGTCCGAGCGCAAGGTGACCTGCTGGCCGACGACTGGCGCCAGATCGCTGTCGAAGGCGAGGAGCCACTGCTCCACGTCGCGCCGCTCGGGATCGCCGCCGACGAAGCCGACGTTGAGCGAGGTGTTGCCGTCGAAGACGCTCGCCTGGAGGAAGCGGAAGAGGGTGTCGACGCTGCCGTCGTGCTCGAAGCCGGTGCCGCGCACCTGCGGCCCGGTCGGCCCGTTGTCCTCGGCGTTGGTCAGCCGCACGTCCGGCACGCCGAACATCCCGACCTTGTCGTAGAGGTTGCGCAGCTGGGGGATCTTCACGACCTGCGGCAGGTTCTCGAAGCTCGACTCGCCGTCGGTGCCGAAGAAGCCCTTGGACGGATCGAGCACGTGGCAGCCCTGGCAGGGGAAGCCGAAGCCGGGGAAGCTGATCCCGTCGGAGAAGTGGCCGTTGCCGTCGGGGACGCCGTTGGTGCAGGTGGCCGGCTTGCCGGTGATGCTGTCGTTGTCGGTGCAGCCGAGGAAGTACGCCTTGCCCGCGGCCTGCGCGGTGGTGAGCGAGTTGTCGAGCGCGCGCACCGGGTTGGGCGGCATCACGATGGCGAGCGCGAAGTCGGCGAAGGTCTGCATGTCGGTGGCGGAGAACTGCGAGCCGAGCCCGAGCAGGCTGTTGAACGCGAGGATGAAGTTCTTGAACGCGAGCTCGGAGTCGTACGGCGGCGCGGTGCTCGTGTCGGTGCCGAAGAAGCCGGAGACGCGGTCACCACGCCAGTGCTGCGGGCCGTGGTTGACCGTGCCGCGCAGCGTCTGCGTGCTCATCGGCCCCTTGTTGGGGTGCAGGTTCGAGGCGATGCCGTCGCCGTTGATCGACTTGCCGGCGCCCGCCTGGAGCTTGATGGTGATGGGCGTGACGGTGACGTCGCCGTCGGGGTTGCCGAGGTCCCAGACCATGTGGTCGTCGTCGCCGAACATGTGGCAGCTGGCGCAGGCCGCCTCGCCGTTGGAGCTCGAGACGGTGGCGTCGTAGAGGAAGCGGCGGCCGGCGGTGACGCTGGTCGACTCGGCGGTCGACAGCTGCAGGTGCGCCGTCTCCTTGCCGGTGGTCAGATCGATGATCGACAGGCCGTCGTCGAAGCGGGTGGTGACGTAGAGGCGCTGGTTGGTCGAATCGAGCGCGAGGCCGCCGGGGCCGCCGCCGCTCACAGTGATGTAGCCGGCGCTGGCGGTGGTCGGGTCGAAGGTATCCGTCTCGATGGCTTGTGTGGGGAAGACGCCGATCTTCGACGAGCCGAAGGCGGCGACGTACATCGTGGCGCCGTCGGGGGTGACGACGATGTTGGTCGGCGTGGCCAGGCTGTGATCGGCGGTGCCGGCCGGCGCGGGGCGCACCGAGTAGTCGATGTGCTTGTTGAGGTAGCGCGGCGTGGCGGTGGTGGTCGTGCCGGCTCCGCTGCCACTGAGCACGGTGATGCGCGACTCGGCCAGGTGCCCCTCGAGCGTCTCGCCGGCGAAGTCGCCGGGCCCCTCGAAGCGCAGGTCGTTGCGCGCCTCGGTGTTGGAGACGTAGACGGCGCCGCTCTTCGGATTCACCGCCATGTCGAACAGCGTGGTGCCGACGTGGAGGTAGGTCGCGGTGGTGGCCAGCGAGGTGGCGTCGATGGCGAAGACGTCCTCGTCTGGCAAGGTGAATTCGGTGGCGGCGCTCCAGTCGCGGCCGAGATGGTCGCGGAAGGTGCCGGCGTCGTCCTCGCGGAGGATCACGGCGACGGCGGGGGCGGCGACGCCGGCGTAGTTGGTGGCCGGCTCGGGCGGCGCGCCGGGGATGGTGATGCCGTTGACGGTGCAGGTGGTGCTGGCGCCGGCGTCGCTGTCGAAGCCGGGGCAGGGGAGCTCCGACGAGGTGGCCATCGACTGGTTGCCGGACTTGAACACGGCGGCGTAGACGGTGTTGCCGTCGGGGGTGACGGCGAGCGCGCGCGGCGTGTCGCCGAAGAGGGTGACGATGGATAGCGGGGTGCCGCCGACGGTGGCGCCGAGGTTGGTCGCGTCGAAGACCCAGACGTCGGCGCGGCCGACTCCGGCGGTGGTGAGCTGCGGATCGCCGGCGCCGGGGACCGCGCTGATCGACGGATCGGTGCGCTGCTGGCCGCGGTGCGCGGTGGTGATGAACGCGCGCGTGCCACCCGGGCCGCCGAAGACGATGTCGCTCGGCTCATCCCCCACGAGAACCGTGCGCACGACGTGCGGCGGCGTGGTGCTGGTGTCGACGATGCTGACGCTGTCGGAGACCTGGTTGACCACCCAGACCTCGGTGCTGGTGCGCGCGGCGACGGCGACCGGCTCGACGCCGACGTACACCGAGCCGGCTGCGGTGACGCCGCTGGCGGAGACGGTGAAGACGTCGAGCGACGAGTTGGCCGTGTTGGCGACGAAGAGGTGCGTGCCGTCGGCCGACAGCGTCACCGGGCGAACCGGCCCGCTCTCGAAGGTGAACGTGGGGCGGACGTCGCTCGAGCCGACACCTCCGTCGCCTGCACCTGGCATCGTCGCGCTGCTCGAAGGGGCGGGCGTCGCGGTCGACTTCGACGAGGACGACCCACACGACGCGCTGGCGCTGGCGACAGCGGCGAAGGTCACGGAGGCGAGGAGGAGACCGGACGCGCCCGCGCGGCGGCGCCCAAGGAAGAGTCGACCAGCGTTACGCATTGGGCCCGAGCGTAGCATCTGCGCTTGGGCTGGCCGGTGCCTGAGTCAGCCGGTCCTGGGTGAGAGACGAGCCCACAGTGCCGCTGCCGAGAGGTTGGGCGATCCGTGCCCGGCGCGCTCCGCTTGGTGCACCAGCTCGACCAGCCGCTGGTTGATCGGCGCGGTCACGCCCGAGGTCGCTGCGAGCTTCACGATCTCGCCGTTCAGCTCCTCGATCTCGGTGGTGCGCCGGCGATCGAGGTCCTGCCACATCGAGGAGCGCGCCTCCGGATCGACCCGCAGCTGGGCGCGGGCGACCACGCGGAAGAGCGACGTGGGCAAGCCGAGGACGCGCGGGAACGCCGACACCGGCAGCGGCCCCACGCGCTCCATCGGGATCTTCGCGGCCCGCAGGACGGCGACCGCCTCGCCGACGACGGCCCGGAGGATGCGGCGGTAGGCGCTCTCGAAGAGCACCTGGCGGGTCGGCACGCCGGAGAGCGCACCGATGGCGTTGCTCAGGTTGATCACCAGCTTGGACCACTGCTGCGCGCGGATGTCCTTCGCCAGCTCGACGTCGAAGCCGGCCTCCTCGAGCAGCTCGGCGAGCGCCACCAGCCGCGGGTCCTCGCTGCTCTCGAAGATGAGCGGGCCGGTGGTGGCGCGGCGGAAGGTGCCGTTCTCGCCGGCGACGACGTTGAAGGTGACGATGCCGCCGAGCACGCGCTGCTTCGGCATCTGCGCGCGCAGCAGGTCGGCGTTGCGGACCCCGTTCTGCAGGCTGACCACCAGCGCCCCGTCGGCGAGCACCCCGGCCAGCGCGCGCCCCGCCTCGGTGGTGCTCCCGCTCTTCACCGCGCAGAGCACGACCTCGGACTGCGCCAGGCTCGCCATGTCGACCGAGTAGTCGATGCGCAGCGGCGCCAGCGTCACGCTCGGCCCTTCGAGATCGACCAGGCGCATGCCGTGCGCCTGTGCCTCGGCCAGCCCCCGCGCGCGCCCGACGAAGCTGACGTGCGCACCTCCGAGCGCGAGCCTCGCGCCCACGAAGCTCCCGATGGCCCCCGCGCCCATCACCCCGATTTTCATCGTGGGCAAGAGCTTAGGCTTCTTTTGGTCCGACCGTCAGGCGCAGCGGATCAGTGTGCGCTGCAGGCCGGAGACGAGCTCGTAGGAGCGCAGGCGCGCGGCGTGGTCGTACACCATCGCGGTGATCATCAGCTCGTCGGCGCCGGTCTCCTTGACGAACTCGTCCATGGTCTCCTTGACCTGCTCCTGCGTGCCGATGGCGCTGCACGACAGCACGCTCTCGAGGAGCATCTGGTCCTGCGGCGGCAGCTTCTCGCGGAAGCCCTTCACCGGCGGCGGCAGCTGCGACGGGCGGCCGCTGCGCAGGTTGACGAAGGCCTGCTGCGCCGAGGTGGCGATGAGGTTCGCCTCCTCCTCGGTGTCGGCGGCGAAGACGTTGAAGCCGAGCATCAGGTACGGCTTGTCGAGGCGCGGCGACGGCTTGAAGCGCTCGCGGTAGATGTCGATGGCGGCGAACATCTGCTGCGGAGCGAAGTGCGAGGCGAAGGCGAACGGCAGGCCGAGCGCCGCGGCGAGCTGCGCGCCGAACAGGCTGGAGCCGAGGATCCAGATGGGCACCTCGAGACCGGTGCCGGGCACGGCGCGCACCTTCTGCTGCGGATCCTTGGAGAACAGATCGATCAGCTCGAGCACGTCCTGGGGGAACTCGTCGGAGCTGGTCTGCAGGTTGCGCCGCAGCGCCCGCGCGGTCAGCTGGTCGGAGCCGGGGGCGCGACCGAGCCCCAGGTCGATGCGACCCGGGTAGAGCGACTCCAGCGTGCCGAACTGCTCGGCGATGACCATGGGCGCGTGGTTGGGCAGCATGATGCCGCCGGCGCCGACCCGCAGCGTCTTGGTCCCCGCGGCGATGTTCGACAGCAGCACCGCCGTGGCCGCGCTGGCGATCCCCGGCATCCCGTGGTGCTCGGCGAGCCAGTAGCGATTGAACCCCCAGCGCTCGGCGTGCTGCGCGAGATCGAGCGAGTTCTTGAACGACTGCCCCGCCGTGCTTCCCTGGGTGATCGGCGACAGGTCGAGGATCGAGAGTTTGGCCATCGGGGCGACAAGGTAGGTCGCGCCGCGGCAAACGCAATCGCGATGCAGATGGTCCAAGTGGTAGAACCGTCAGCTCATGAGCACGAGCAAGCCGGTCGTTCGCTGCGCCTGGGCGGGGAGCGACCCCGTGATGCAGCAGTACCACGACGAGGAGTGGGGCACCGTCGAGCGGGATGGTCGCGCGCTGTGGGAGAAGCTCTCGCTCGACGCGTTCCAGGCCGGCCTCTCCTGGCGCACCATCCTCCACAAGCGCGAGGCGTTCCGCAGAGCCTTCGCCGGCTTCGACCCGGCCAAGGTGGCGAAGTTCGGTGAGAAGGACGTGGAGCGGCTGATGAACGACGCCGGCATCGTGCGCGCGCGGGCGAAGATCCTGGCGACCCTCGGAAACGCCAGGGCGTACCTGGCGATGCAGAAGGCGGGCGAGGACTTCTCGG
>JAMFST010001108.1 GCA_026225435.1 Labilithrix luteola | reverse complement strand
GCCGGCGCTGGCGACCCGCTGACCTCAGTCGACCGTCAGCACCCAGATCTCGCTCCCCACGCCGACGCCGAGGTGGCGCGCGCTGTCCTCGTCGAGACCGCGCTCGGTCTCGTTCCAGTGACCGAGCACCGCGCGGAAGTAGGGCGCATCGGCGGTCGACACGGCCACCAGCGAGCGATGCTTCTCCTTCACGCTCTCCAGCACCGCGTCGATGGTCGTCACGTGCGCCCGCTGCACCAGGGTGACCTCGTCGGTCGGGGCGGTGAAGTGGGGGCCGCCGTCGAAGGGATCGACGCGTTCGGCGTAGCGGAAGCCGATGCGCCGGAGCATCTTCTCGACCCCGCGGGTCTGCTGCCCGGTCTTGCCGATGACCTCCTGCGCGTTCTTGGGAAAGAGCGAGGCGTAGAAGGTCCCCTCGGGGAAGAGCCCCTTGATGAACTCCTTGTTCTTCTTCGAGAGGATGTCCGCCTCGGCGTAGCTCATGTCGGTGAAGTGCCGGCCGAGCGCGTCCCACAGGTGCGAGGTGCCGTCCTTCTCCAGCGGCGGCAGGAGCTCGGCGAGGAGCTCGTCGCGGAAGAGGTGCCGGTGCATCTTGATGAACAAGAAGCGCACGTAGCTGATGATGAGCCCCAGCTTCTCCGGCACCTTGCGGTACTCGGGCAGGAGGATGAGCCCGCCGATCTCCGTCGGCCCGTCGTACGAGTACCCGATGCTCAGGGTGGTGTGCTTGAAATGCTTGTCGAGCGAGGCGGTGTAGCGTTCCTCGTCGACGACATCGAGATAGATGTACGGCGCGTCTCTACGGCCGAGCTGCGCGATGACCATCGAGGTGCCGATGATCCGTCCCACCTGGCCGTTGGCCCCGGTCTGGTTGCGGTCGACGAGCACGAAGACGTACTCGCGCTTCTTCGGGTCCATGACGTCGTGGACGAAGCTTTTCTGCGAGTGCTCGAGGATCCCGCGGATGGCCTCGCGATCGGCCGGGAGGTTCACCGTGTTGAGGTGATGCGCCACCCGGAGGAGGTCTTCCTCGTCGCTCGGAACCGCGCCTCGGATTTCGTAGCTCGGGAGCATGGCTCGTGCAGGGGGGCGCACGGTGTGGAGTGCAGGTGCTGACCGTCGTACGCCCTGGATGTCGTCTTAGCAGGTTCCCCTCGAGCCAAGCTGGCGAACCGCCACGCACCCACATTCCCTTCACGTCTCCCCGGTATCGGCAGGTCGTCCGCTGGTTCCCGGGGGACCGCGGTGTTAGTTTTCGGGACCTCCCGTGGTAGGTTCTCCCCGTTATCGCGATCACAGCACGCCGCTGATCCTCTGGATCTGCGCGGCCGTGTGCGCGCACTACCTGTTCGCCCAGGGGGGCGGCGAGGTCGCGCAGAAGCACGAGGACCACTCGTTCCTGGCCCAGCTCGGCGCCGAGGCGCGCGAGAGGACGCGGCAAGAGGAGCAGACCTTCGAGGTTTACCCGAACGAGGCGCCGCTCTCGCCGGATGCCCCTGCGCCCGAGGCGCCGCCCCCTCCGCCGCCCGATCCGGTGAAGAAGCCGGAGGAGAAGAAGAAGCCGCCGGAGCCGGTGAAGAAGCCGCCCGAGGAGAAGAAGGCCGAGGACAAGAGCAAGCCTCTGCCGGTGAAGAAGGACGACACCAAGCCGGAGCCGCCCAAGCCGCCGCCGCCGATCGATCAGCGCATCGCCGTGCGTCAGCACGTGAAGCCGGATCAGCAAGACAACCCGACGGCGCAGTTCATCGCCGATCAGGCCAACAAGGTCGACAAGGAGACGGTCGCCCAGCAGACGTCGCACGATCAGGACGCGCCGGATCCGACGCCCGGCGGGCACCACAACGGGCCGACGCAGAAGCCGGGCGACGCCGACGAGCAGAAGATCGCCGACAGCGACCAGCACAAGGGGGAGAAGGACAAGGCGCCCGGCGAGAAGGGGACCGAATTCGAGGTGCAGCACAACGCGCGCTATGCGGCTTCGGGCTCCAACAGTCCGGCCGGTGGCGCCCCGTCGTCGCCGTCGAACCCTGCGGAGGCGAACCCCGCGGGGCAGAGCGGTCCCGCCGCGCCGGACAGCGATCAGGCGGCGGCGAGCAACTGGACGTTCAACCGCAACGCGCCCGGCGGCGCGGCGGGCAACGCGTCGGATCCGGCGCACCAGTCGCCCAGCGAGAAGAGCGGGCACACCGCCTTCATGGGGCTCGGGCAGGCGGGCGCTCCGGGGCAGGTGAACCTGAACCTCTCGCAGTCCGGGCTCGTGGCGACGGTCGGTCAGGACCAGCTGCGCAAGGAGCGGGAGAACGACGGCGAGCGGCGTCTCAGCCAGCACCGCGGCTCGTGGCAGTCGTCGAGCTTCGACAAGTGGCGCAACGCCATCGAGAACTACGTCACGAGCGTGAAGCCGGGGAACCAGACCGCGCTCAACGCCGCGGCGGTGCCGTTCGCCACCTACCTGAACGGGATGCACAACCGCATCCACCCGCTCTTCGCCGACTCCTTCCTCGGCTCGCTCGACGCGCTCCCGCCGTCACACCCGCTGAACGACAAGAAGCTGCTCACGTCGCTCGAGATCGTCGTCAGCAAGGACGGTCACGTGAAGAAGATGGGCATCGTCAAGACCAGCGGCATCACCGCCTTCGACGTCGCCGCGCTCGACGCGGTCAACCGCGCGCAGCCGTTCGGCCCGGCGCCGAGCGCGATCATCTCGCCCGACGGCAACGTGTACCTCCACTGGGAGTTCCACCGCGACGAGGTCTTCGCCTGCTCGACGATGAACGCGCGCCCCTTCATGCTCAAGGGGGGCGAGGCGCCGCCGGCCGTGCAGCCTGGCCTCCCGGGTCAGGCGCCGGTGAAGTCGCCGGAAGGGGCGCCGCCGTCGATCAACATCAACACCCACGAGTCGAGCACGGGGATGAACCCGCTGCCGGAGCGGGCGCCGGCATTGGCCGAGGGCAACGCGGGCCACGGGTGAGAGGCGCGCCGCGTCATGCGCGTGGCGGCACCACGTGTACCGTGAACTAGTGTACGATCGGCGGCATGACGCTCGCCAATCGCTACACCCGGCTCGTCGGGATCGACTATCCAATCGTCCAGGAGGGGCTCGGCCCGTTCCGCACGCCTAAGATCGCCGCCGCGGTGTCGGAGGCTGGCGGGCTCGGGACGGTGAGCATGCCGGGGATGCCGGTGGACATCGAGGCCGGGGCGCGCACGTTCCGCGATCACATCGAGGAGTGCGCCTCGCTGACGAAGAAGCCGTTCGCGGTGAACATCCCGGTGGGCGTCTCGCTCAGCGGCGAGGTGCTGCCGTTCACCGACTCGTACATCCGCGCGGCGCTCGAGGCGCGCAAGCAGGACGTGCAGATCGCCAGGCAGCTGACGGTGATGACCACCTCGGCGGGCTTTCCCGGCGCGTACATCAAGATGATCAAGGACGCGGGGATGATCCACCAGCACAAGGTGGGCTCCACGCGGCAGGCGGTGAAGGCCGAGCAGGCGGGGGTCGACGTGGTCATCGCCGCCGGCTTCGAGATGGGCGGACACACCTCGGGCAAGGCGATGCACACCTTCGTGCTCGTCCCCAACATGACCGAGGCGGTGACCGTGCCGGTGCTGCTGACGGGCGGCGCGCGCGATGGCCGCGGACTGGCGGCGGCGCTGGCGATGGGCGCGTCGGGTGTGGCCATGGGCACCCGCTTCATCCTGAGTGTGGAGAACACCGACTGGCACCCGAAGTACCTGCAGGCGCTGCTCGACGCCAAGGAGGGGGACGACGTCGCCTTCAACGGCGTCTACGGCCCGTGCCGCGGGTTGCGGAACGCTGCGTCGGCGGAGTTCCTCGAGGCGCATGGTCGCGGTGGCTCGCCCGAGGAGGAGATGCGCAAGAAGCTCGAGTCGATGCAGCGCGCGCAGAGCGAAGGGGACGTGGAGAACGGGATCGTGATGACCGGCCAGGTGGCGTCGGGGATCTCGAGCTTGGTCAGGATCGCCGAGTTCGTGCCGGGGATGGCGGAGGAGGCGCTGGCGATTCTGCGGAGGCTGGCGAGCTCCTGACGAGGGAGGGCCGGGAGCT
>JAMFST010001107.1 GCA_026225435.1 Labilithrix luteola | reverse complement strand
TCCTTGTCGGTCAGGGTCATCGCCGGCGCGCAGGTGATCGAGTCACCGGTGTGCACCCCCATGGGGTCGATGTTCTCGATGCTGCAGACGACGAGGAAGTTGTCGTTCTTGTCGCGCATCACCTCGAGCTCGTACTCCTTCCAGCCGAGCAGGCTCTCCTCGATGAGGACTTCACGAGTCGGCGATTGCGAGAGCGCCCACTTCACCTTGGCCTCGAACTCGCTCTCGTTCTCGGCGATGCCGCCGCCGGTGCCGCCGAGGGTGAAGCTGGGGCGCAGGATCGAGGGGAAGCCGGTGGTCTTGACGATCTCCCAGGCCTCTTCCACGGTGTGCGCCGCGCCGGCCTTCGCGCTGGTGAGGCCGATCTTGTCCATCGCCGCCTTGAAGAGCGAGCGATCCTCGGCCTTCTCGATCGAGGCGGGCTTGGCCCCGAGGAGCTCGACGCCGTACCTCTTGAAGACGCCTTCCTTGTCGAGCTTGAGCGCGAGGTTCAGCGCGGTCTGCCCGCCGAGGGTCGGCAGGACGGCGTCGGGGCGCTCGCGGGCGATGATCGCTTCGAGCGTGTGCCACTCGAGCGGCTCGACGTAGGTGCGCGCGGCCAGCTCCGGATCCGTCATGATGGTGGCGGGGTTGGAGTTGACGAGGATGACCTCGTAGCCCTCGGCGCGCAGGCTCTTGGCCCCTTGCGTCCCCGAGTAATCGAACTCACAACCTTGACCGATGACGATCGGCCCGGCGCCGATCAAGAGAATTTTCCGGATATCGGTTCGGCGCGGCACGAGCGCGCAAGTAGCAAGCATGTGGACGGCTGTAAACGCACGTCCTAGCTAACCAGAGCACGATGGCCGAGACCGACGAGAGCCCGGATCTCCTCGAGTGGTTCCGCCTCGATCGCGCCGGTGGGACACGCTGGTTGCTCGGCCTGGGCTCGCTGGGGGTCTTCGTCGGCGCCGGATTGCTCGGCGGCGCCTTCCTCACCCACACCACCGACGCCCTGCGCAGCGTCAGCACCGTCGGCGGGGCGCTGCTCCTCTTCGGTCTGTTCATCGCCTTCGGCGGGATGGCGCTGCTCCTGGCGAACGACGATTATCTGGCGGTGCGCGCCGACGGAATCCTGCTGCACCGGGCGAGCGGAGACGTGGTGGTCGCCTGGGACAGCCTGCGCCAGGTGCGCGCCGACAAGCGTGCGCTCCTCTTCGAGCGCCGCGACGCAGACGCGAGCGACGCAAGCGAGGCCACGATGCGGATCGAAGAACGCTACACCGGCGCCACGCGGGTCGAGCTCGCGGCGCACCTCGAGACGCTGCGGCGCAAGGCCTCGATGGCCGAGCTCACCTTCGACACGGTGAAGGCCGTCGCCATCGGCCTCCCTCACGTACGCCCCGGGTCGGTCAAGGGGAGGCTGCCGTGATCGCGCTGGTGATGGGGGCGACGGGGCTCGTCGGGCGCGAGCTGGTGCAGCAGCTGGTCGACGACGCGCGCTTCGAGAAGGTGATCACCTTCGGACGGCGCGCCGGGAAGGTGCGCTCGCCCAAGCTCGACGAGCAGATCGTCGACCTGGACCGGCCGGAGACCTTCGCCGACAAGGTGCGTGGCGACGTCGCCTTCTCCTGTCTCGGC
>JAMFST010001106.1 GCA_026225435.1 Labilithrix luteola | reverse complement strand
GGACGGCGATTCGACCGGCGGGAACCTGCACAGCCATTTCGGGCTGCTCGCCGCCTCCAAGGAGCCGCCGGTCGCCCCCGAGGCGCAGAACGAGTTCGCCGCCGCGCTGCTCCCCACCAGCGTCCCCGGGTTGCGCTTGCTCCCGGCGGCGCACGACGCGCTCGCTCTCCGCTCCTCGCTCCGCGGCGCCCGCAAGTCGCGCTGGCTGTCGCGCTTGCGGGCGCTCTCGGCCGACTACCTGGTCATCGACGTGGGGCCGGGGCACGGGCACTTCGCGCTCGACGTGATGCTGGCCGCCGACGTGGCCATCTGCGTGACCGTCCCGGAGCCGCCGGCGATCGAGGAGACGTACCGCTTTCTCCGCGCCGCCTACCGTCGTCGTATCCGCCGCGCGCTCGCCGGGGACAAGTTCCGCCTCGCCCTGCTCGACCGGGCGATGAACGAGATCGGCGTGCTCCCGGCGCCGCTCACCCTGGTGCGCACCCTCGCCCGCAGCGATCGCACGCTCGCCGGGATCGCCTGGGCGGAAGCGAACCGCATGCGCATGCAGCTGGTGGTGAACCAGACGCGGGTGCGCTCGGATCTCGAGCTCGGCAGCTCCATGAGCGCGCTCGCCCGGCGGCACTACGGGCTGTCGCTCGACGAGCTGGGGCACGTGGAGCACGACGACACGGTATGGCTGGCGGTGCGGCGCAACCGGCCGCTGCTCGTCGACAGCCCGACCTCGAAGGCGGCGCGCAACGTGGAGCGCATCGCCCGCCGCGTGCTGGCGCTGACCACGGCGCCGCGCCACCCCGAGGAGACCGCCGGGCCGATGCCGGACGGAGGCGTCCCGGCGAGCGCGCGCACGACCACCAGCGTGACCGGCGGGGTGATCTTCGAAGGCGACGTACAAGGCTTGCCGCGCCCCGGGCAGCCGCCGACGCACTACGTGGCGCTCGGCGTGAGCCGCTCGTCGAACGACGAGGAGATCCGCCGCGCGTACAAGCGGCAGCGGGAGATCTACGCCAGCGGCAGCCTCGCGACCTCGTCGCTCTTCGACGAGGAGGAGCTGAAGGTCGAGCAGTCGCGCCTGGACGAGGCCTACGACACGCTCCTCGATGCGGTGCGCCGGCGCGCCTACGATCTGTCGACCTTCCACGAGGAGGACCAGCCGGATCAGGACGTCGGCCGCGTGCGCCCCTCGCTCGATGCCGAGCAGATCTTGCTGCAAGGCGATCTCGCGCGCGAGATCGGCCCGGACACCGAGTTCACCGGCGCGCTGCTCCGCCGGGTGCGCGAGTCGCAAGGGGTGGAGCTGGTCGAGATCAGCTCCCGCACGAAGATCGCCCGCGCCCACCTGGCGGCGATCGAAGAAGAGGTCTGGAGCGCGCTCCCCGCAGCGGTCTACGTGCGCGGCTTCGTCCACGAGGTGGCGAAATTCCTCAAGCTCGACGCCGCGCAGGTGCAGAAGACCTACCTGCGGCGGATGCGCGCCTCGCTGCCGCCGCCGCCGGAGTCCGCGCTGAACGAGCGCAACGCGCTGGTGGCCGGGCGCAAGAGCGGCGCGTGAGCGAGCCGGTCTTCGCCCTCGTCCTCTTCGCGCTCGCCTTCGTCCCGCGGCTCCTCGTCGCTCTTCGCTTCGACGTTGAGCCGGTCTGGGACGGGCACTATTACGACTTCGGCGCCCGGCGCATCGCCGCCGGCTTCGGCTACTCGGACGACGTCCCGGTCGACGGCGTCGCCACCTGGCACCCGTGGTGCCATTACCCGGTCGGCTACAGCGGGTTCCTCGGCGCGTTCTACCGGCTCTTCGGCGCCACCACGCACACCGCCGCGGTGGTCAACGCCGTCGTCGGCGCGCTCCTCGCCGTCGCCACCTTCGTGCTCGCCGCCGGCATCATGGGCACCTGGCGCGCGCGCATCGCCGGGCTCCTGGTGGCGCTGCATCCCGGGCTCGTCCTGTACAGCGCGCTGGTGATGAGCGAGCCGCTCGCCGCGCTGCTCACCATCGTCGCCTTCGCCTGCGCCAGCCGCTCGCGCGAGCCGGTGCGGGGCGCCGCTGCCGGTGCGATCCTCCTCGGCATCTCCGCGCTCGTCCGCCCGCAAGCGCTCCTCTGCGCGCCCTTCCTCGCCTGGCGCCTGCTCCCGGGGAACATTCCTACAATCCTGTACGGCAAGCGGCTCGGCATGCACGCTCTGCGCGTCGGCGCGCGCGCCTTCGCGGTCCTCGCGGTGCTCGCCTGCCTGGTGCTCGCGCCGGTGCTCCCCTGGACCGCCCGCAACTGCAAGGTGATGGACGGCTGCGCGCTCGTCAGCACCAACGCCGGGTGGAACCTGGCCATCGGCGCCTTCCCCCGCGCCACCGGCCGCTTCGAGACGCTGCGCTCGTCGGACGGCTGCCGGGAGGTCACCGGCCAGGTGCAGCAAGATCGCTGCTGGCTGCACTACGGGCTCGATCAGATCCGCCTGCACCCGGGGCACTGGCTCGGGCTGATACCGGCGAAGCTCGGCTTCACCTTCGATCACGAGTCGTTCCCCGTGCAGTACCTCCACGAGGCGAGCCCGCAGCTCTGGCCGGAGGAGCGACGCGAGAAGACGCGGCAGCTGCTCACGCTCTTCCATCGCCTGCTGCTCTCGGTCGCCGCCTTCGCTGCGGTCGGTCTGCCGCGGCGCGGATCCCCGCTGCGTGCGAAGGTCGCGCAAGGGCTCGTGGCGCTGGTGGCGGTGGCGCTGGTCGCCTGGGGGTTCACCGCCGGCACGCCGGTGTTCTGGCCGCTCGCGGTGTTCCTCTCGATCGTCCCGTGGCTGCCGCTCCCCGGCCGGCCGCCGCTGCCCGCGGGGCTGGCAATGGCGCTGTCGCTGCTGGCGACGACAGCGCTCGCGCACGCCGTCTTCTTCGGCGAGGACCGTTACCACCTGGTGGCCACGCCAGTGCTCTGCCTGTGTGCTTCCGCCTTGTTGCGCCGGCCGGCGCGCGCGCTCCCGCAGCGAGCTGGAGAATTGTAAACCTCAGCTGGCTCATCCGAGATACGACGCCGGATCATGTCGACTCGAGCCCTCCTCGGTGCAGCTCTTCTCCTCGGTCTCACCAGCGCGGCTTGTGGCGGCGAAGATGCGCAGCCGCCCCCGCAAACGCCGCCGCCGCCGGTGGCCGCTCCCGAGCCGACGCCCGCGCCGGTCGCCGCACCGGCACCGAAGCCGACGATGCTCGAGATGCAGATCGCCTTCGAGCAGGCGTACACCAGCTCGATCGCCGATCCCGACAAGCTCGTCGCGCTCTACGCACCGGAGGCGACGGCGTGGACGCCCGGTAACCCGGAGCTGAAAGGGCACGAGGCGCTCCTCAAGAGCGCGCGCACCATCTTCGAGCCGTACACCGACGTGAAGATGGCCACCTCGCGCATGTGGACCAAGGGCAACACCGCGGTCCTGCAATGGGTCATCAACGGCACCGACAAGGCCAGCAGCAAGCCGGTCAGCGTCTCCGGCTGCGAGGTGTTCACCTTCGACGACGACGGCCTGGTGCTGACCGATCACACCTACTTCGACGTGGAGGCCATCCTCAAGCAGACCGGCGCCTACAAGGGGCAGCACCCGGCGCCCATCCTGCTGTCGCTCCCCTTGCCGCCGGTGGAGCTCCACAGCGCGAAGAACGACGCGACCGAGGACGCCAACGCGAAGGCCATCGTCGCGGCCAACGCGGCCTGGTTCAAGAAGGACGACAGGACCTTCCTCGGCGTCTTCCCCGACGACTTCGTCTCCTACGACATGAGCGAGAACGGGAAGCAGCACGACAAGAAGTTCATGATCGCGGGCATGGCAGCCTTCCGTAAGGCCGCGGACATGACCGCCTTCAAGGACGTGAACGTCCTCGCCGTCGAGGACTTCACCATCGACGAGTCGGAGGGCTCGCTCACGCAGAAGGCCGCCTTCGACTTCGACAAGGTCCACATCGGCAACACGAAGAAGAGCGCCACCACCCACGGCATCGAGATCGACCAGTGGCGCGACGGAAAGCTGGCCAGGAGCTGGTCGTGGAGCAACGGCCTCGAGGGCGACACCCAGCTCGGCATCGGCCCGGCCGCGCCGAAGAAGGCAGCGCCGGCGACGAAGCCCGTCGCGAAGAAGTGACGGCGACGGCTTGACGCAAAAACGGCGTGGCCTCCGAGGAGGTCACGCCGTCTTGCTAAGCGAAGCTGGAGCGAGAAGCAGCTACGTGAGTCGGTGGGCCAGACGAGTCCGGCCCGACGAGCTCAGGAAGCCTTCTTCTTCTTGCCCTTCTTGGCGGGCTTGCCGGCGTCCATCGGGGTGTCCATGGGGGCAGCCGCGTCAGCCGCGGTCATCGAGGTGTCGGTCGCGGGGACGGACGCGTCGACGGCGGTGGTGTCGGTCGCCGGGACGGCCGGGGCCGCGTCGATCAGCGAGGTGTCGGTCGAGGAGCCGGCGTCGGACATGTCGACGGTCGGGACGGCGGGGTTGTCGTTGCTGTTGCCGCCGCCGCAGGCGATCGCAACGGCCGCGAGGGGGGCAAGGACGAGGAGGCTGTAGGTTCGCATGTGTTGTGATCTCCAGCGCGGGTCTGTACAGGGGTTTCGCGAGTGAGGGCAACCAAAAAATTCCGCATCGCCGCGTGCATAAATGAGGCGGACGTCGCCTACGGTACCGGCGCACGATGATCGGGCGCCTGCGCGGAACCGTAATCGCCGAAGAGGCCGATGGGATAGTGGTCATCGACGTCGGCGGTATCGGATACGAAGTTTCCACACCTCTCGGCACAATCGGTCGGGCTGGCTCCAGCGGCCTCACCGGCGGCGATCGCGTCGTCACTTTGTTCATTCATACGCACGTGCGTGAAGACGCCCTCGTGCTGTTCGGCTTCGCCAGCGACATCGACCGCGAGGCCTTCCGCATCCTCCTCGGCGTCTCCAGCGTCGGGCCGAAGACGGCCATCGGCATCCTCAGCGCGCTCCCCGGGCCGGAGCTGTCGCGCGCGATCGCCAGCAAGGATCTCGGCAAGCTGACCACCATCAGCGGCATCGGCAAGAAGACCGCCGAGCGCCTGCTGCTCGAGCTGCGCGACAAGCTCCCCGCGTCGGCGGAGGT
>JAMFST010001105.1 GCA_026225435.1 Labilithrix luteola | reverse complement strand
GAGTGCTCCGATGCGCAAGCTGAAGGCGGCGCTCGATCGGCTCGCGGAGCAAGACGTCTCGATCCTGATCAGCGGCGAGAGCGGCACCGGCAAAGAGCTCGTCGCGCGTGCGCTCCACGATCACTCGACGCGCAACGACAAGCCGTTCATCAAGGTGAACTGCGCTGCCATCCCCAAGGAGCTCATCGAGAGCGAGCTGTTCGGCTACGAGCGCGGCGCCTTCACCGGCGCGGTGACGAGCAAGCCCGGTCGCTTCGAGCTGGCCAACGGCGGCACCTTGTTCCTCGACGAGATCGGCGAGATCCCCGTCGAGATGCAGGTGAAGCTGCTGCGCGCGCTGCAGGAGAGCGAGTTCGAGCGGGTCGGCGGCATCAAGACGATCCACGTGGACGTGCGCCTCGTCGCCGCCACCAACCGCGATCTGAAGAAGCTGATCGCGCAGGGGACCTTCCGCGAAGATCTCTTCTACCGCCTCAACGTCGTCCCCATCCGCCTGCCGGCGCTGCGCGAGCGGACGCAGGACGTGCCGTTGCTGGTGGAGCACTTCCTCACCAAGTTCAACGAGCGGCTGCGCAAGCACATCGTCGACGTCGAGCAGGAGGCGCTCGATCTGCTCGCCGCCTACGGCTGGCCGGGGAACATCCGCGAGCTGGAAAACGTGATCGAGCGCGCGGTGCTCTTCTGCGACGGCCAGCGCCTCTCCGCGCAGGACCTGCCGAGCGAGCTGCGCGGCGGAGGCACGCCGAGCCTGCCGCCGGCGATGGACACCGATCTGTCGGCGGCCATCGCCACCGAGGGCGGCCTGAAGGAGCACGTGAAGGTCGCGATGAGCCGCCTCGAGCGCGAGCTCGTCGGCCGCGCGCTACAGCAGACCAACGGCAACGTGACCCACGCGGCGCGGCTGCTGAAGATCTCGCGCAAGGGGCTGCAGCTGAAGATGAAGGAGCTCGGTCTGCGCGAAGCGCCGGAGAAGCCGGAGTAGGCGCTACGGGCAGGCGACGGGGCTCGTGTCGACGACGAGGTCGTCGATCCACACGTCGAGCGGTGCGTTCATCGGGTGGAAGCTCCAGGCGCCGACGAACAGATCGGTGACCGCGGGGCCGTACCACGGGTCGGTCGCCGGCGTCGGTGCGACGCAGTCCGCGCCGTGATCGAGGACCGACAGGATCGGCGTCGCGGCGCCGTCCTTGTACATGAGCAGCTTGCGCGCCTGTGAGTCCATCTCGAAGGAGACGCAGGCCCACGCCGAGGGCATGGGCGTGGCGCTCTGCGACGAGCAGTCGTGGTAGCCGTCGGTCGACGTGGCCGCGAGCCCGTAGACGAAGCTGTAGGTGTTGACCCCGTTCTTCGGCAGGGAGCTCATGATGTACGAGGCGCCCCGGCCGGCCCCGGCGTCGGGCGTCCCTGGCGCGGTGGTGCCGTCGGCGCCGAAGAACGTCCAGTGGGTGCTGGTCCCGTTCGGATCGATGTACATCATCATGCGCCCGTAGAGGTGGGTCGGGGTCTTCGCGAAGATGGGCTGCGCGCCGCTCGCGTAGAGGCGTCCACCGGCCGTGACGGCATCGTCGATGTGCACGTGGAGCGCGCTCGTCCCCGACGTCGTGTGCGCGCCGTCGAGGTTCATGACCGCGCCGGTCGCCGCCAGGCTCGCGCTCCAGGGGCCGAACTTCTGCTTGTCGGCGATCGTCGAGACGCTCGTGTAGCTGTCGAACCTCTCGCACAGCGCCGCGTCGCCGCAGGGGTCGGGCGCGCCGGCATCGGCATCGGCCCCTGCGTCGCCGCTCGCCCCGCCGTCGCTGCCGTCCGCGACCCCTCCGCTCGCATCGAGATCGTTCGCGCCCGCCTCGCTCGTGGTGCTGCCGGCGGCGCCGTCGGGGATGTCGCGCGCGGAGGACGGTGACGAGGAGCTGCCGCAAGCGAGCAGCGTCGCCGCGGAGAGAGAGAGAACACCTGTCGTCATCACGAATCGCTGCATGGGTGGGGGTGAGCGTATGATCTTCGAGTCGTGCGCTCCACTCGAGCCGGTTCACGCGCGGCGCGGTCGGGCGCGGCTTCGATCGCGGGGCGCCGCGCGGCATCGATGTTGCTGATGCGGCGGGGATGACTTCCCCTCTCCACGCTGGCAAGAAACCGAAGAAGACCTTCATCCCCAGGATGTCCTACGGCAGCGTGAGCGTCGGTCTGAGTGTGATCCCGCTGCTCACCGCCGCCTGCGGCGACACTGGAAGCGACGCCATCCACCCG
>JAMFST010001104.1 GCA_026225435.1 Labilithrix luteola | reverse complement strand
GTCGACGTAGTACAGCTCGCGGTTCTGGGTGAAATCGAGATCCTGCGCCGTGTTGCCGCCCTTGAAGCCCATGACGACGTAGGCTGCGTAGTCGATCTGATCGTCGTCGCCGAACCAGTGCGTCCCGTTCACCTCGGCGCCATTGTCGGGGAAGGGGCTGGGGAGCACGCCGAGGTTGAAGGCGCGGAAGCCGAGCGCGCGCCCCATGTCGTAGGGCAACGGCTTGTCGGAGAGCCGGTGGTTGGCCGGATCGTGGCGCAAGTTGAAGGCGCCGAAGCTCGGGCTGAACTTGCCGACCCGCACGTTGAGCTCGTCGACCACGCGGATGTCGAAGTAGGCCATGTCGGCCTCGAGACCGTGGCAGCCGTAGCAGAACTTCACGTTGGCCGAGAGGTGGTCGTTCAGGTCGACCGCCATCTTCACCGACAGCTCCGCGGTGAAGCCGTCGAAGCCGGCGTTCTGCGCGTTGGCGTTGGCGCCCTTCTCGGTGGGCGCGAGCAGGTAGTCGACCTGCGCCGACGCGGCGAAGTTGCGATCGAGCGCGGCGGCGGGACGCGGAGCGAGCAGCGCGGCGAGCAGCGCCAAGGTACAGACGAAGGCGGGGAGATAGCGCGTGATCATGGGTTCGACGCCGTCGTCGAGCTGCCGGCGTCGCGCTTCTGCGCCGAGTAGTAGAAGAGGTAGTGCAGGATCACCGACTCATCCCCTTTGGAGATGCCGCTCCCCGGCTGCCGGCGCATGCGCGCGACGTAGCGGACCCAGTAGTCGTCGTCCGTGATGCCGCTCTCGTAGACGCGGGCGAGCGCGTGGCACTTCGAGCACCGCTGGACGAAGACGCGATACGACGCCTGGACATCCGCCGGCAGCGCGCTCGGGTCGGCCCCCTCGGATCGGTCGCCGAGGATGCTCGTGGTGGTGGTGGCGCCGCAGGCCGAGACGACGAGGTCAAGGCAGACGAGAGCGGCGAGAAGAAGTAGGGCGATCCTGGTGCGCATCAATCGCCGTCCGCTCCGAGCGCGCCCTGGGACATCCAGGTGACGACCAGCTGGATCTCGTCGTCGCTCCAGTACGGCGGCCCGCTCTTGGGCATGCGGTCCCCCTCGAAGTAGTGGCCGCGCAGCTTCTCGATCAGACCGGACTGCTCCGGCGCGGAGACGTTGATGATGGAGGTGCCGGTGGTGGCGCCGCCGAGCCGCAAGGTGCCCAGGGTGCTCAGATCGAGGTGGGTCACGTCGTAGCCCGCCGCGGTTCCTTGGCCCGGGTAGTGGCAGAACGCGCAGCCGTAGCCCGTCACGTCCGTGTTGGAGCGATTCATCAGCGGGCGAATGTCCCTGGCGAAGACCACCGGGGCAGCGCCGTCGCCTCCGTCGATCGTTCCCTGTTCGGGGCCAAGCGAGGGCTCGAGGACGGAGCACGAGCAAATGGCGAGTCCGGCGATGGCGCAGGTGAGGGGCGCGCGAGTCCGAGATAGGGGAAGCTCGCGGGGGGAGTAGAGATCGTGAGACGTTGAAGACGCGACGAGGTCGGTCGGACGCACGGGCGGTCCCTTTCGGGGAAGGAGGCTGACGGGGCCTACGGATCGGAGAACTGCAGCGTGACGCGGGCCGTGGCGTCGCCGGTGTCGGCATCGGCCACGTGCTGCGAGGTGAACTGCGATTCGATGCAGCCGCGCATGTCCGCGAGACTCAGGTCGCTGCCCAGCCGGGCGCGCGTGACCTGGTTCTGATCGATGTCGATCGTGAGGACCGAGATGCCACCAGCCGCCGAGCCGCGAGCGCGCAGCGCGGCGACGTAACAGCGATCGAGGTTCACGTGGCGGAGGAGATCGTTCACCGAGTGGGAGCTCACGCGGTCGACGGCGACGCTGGCGACGGAGACATGACCGTTTTCCGGATGGAACGGCGCAGGGGCCGGCGCGATCGCTGCAGGGGTCACCGCCGCTGGTGGGGAGAGGGGAGTCGGCGTCGGTGCCGGAGTCATGACCGCCACGGGCGTCGGAGCAACGGCCGGCGAAGCCGTCACCGCTGGAGCAGGCGCACCGACCGGTGGGGGAGTCTTGGGGTTCGTGGTGCCGCCTTTGCCGTTGCTTCCTCGAGCTGCCAGCGGCGCGGAGCCAACGTTGGCTCTTGCTGGCAGAGTCGTCGGGCTCACCGGCCCGGTTGGTCGCGTCGCCGGCGGCGAGCTCGCGTCGGCCGCTTGCGCCGAGGTGACCGGATCCGGCGTGGTGACGTGGGGCGCCGAGCTGGGATCGGTGGCGTCGGGCGGCGACGCCACGGCGAGCGTCGCGCTCGGGCGGCGAGACCAGGCGACTCCGCTCGACGCGAACACCGCCGCTGTGAGCACGCAGGCGATGAACATGACGATCCCACGCGAGGGCTTCTCGGCCGCGGGCGGCGCGCCGCTGTTCGGGGTCGAGCTCGTGGCGCCGTCAGCGGTCGTCGGAGGATCCGGATCCCGCGGGCTCGGGGCCTCGAGCGTCGGCGCGCCGGACGACACGCGGGTGATCGTCGGCGGGAGTGGAACGACCTCCGACCCCGAGGAGATCGGTCCGCGCACCGAGTGGATCCCGCATCTCTCGCGCCGAGCGATACCGCTTCGCTGGATCCTTGCTCATCGCCGTCCGGCAGATCTCCTCGAGCTCCGCGTGGCAGTGCGGATCGTGCTGCGACGGCGGCACCGCATCGGCGGTGACGTGCTTGGTGAGGATCTCCATCACGTCGGCGCCATCGAATGGCGGGCGGCCGGCGAGCACGTGATAGAGCACCACACCTACCGAGTAGACGTCGCTGCGTGCATCGACGGTCTCGCCGCGTGCTTGCTCCGGCGACATGTAGTCCGGTGTTCCGACGATGATCCCGGCCTGGGTGAGGGCGGTGCCGGCCTTCCACTGACCGCCGTAGGCTGTGTCACCCACGTCGTTGACCGCGAGGTTTCCCTCGAGCTTGGCGATGCCGAAGTCGCACACCTTGACCACGTCGCGCACGCGCCCCTCGTCGTCGACCACCTGGAGGACGACGATGTTCTCTGGCTTGAGGTCGCGATGGAGGATGCCCATCTCGTGCGCGCGAGCGAGCGCCGCGAGGATCTGCGCGCACAGGTCCACGATCCGCGCCGACTCGAAGGGCCACGTGGTCTGGATCAGCTCGTAGAGGCTCTGCCCCTCGAGGAACTCCATGCAGATGTAGAGGAGCCCGTTGGCGTCCTTGCCGAAGTCGAGCACCCGGGTCGAGTTCGCGTGATCGAGCAGCGAGGCCGCCTTGGCCTCCACCTGGAAGCGTGCGACGAAGTGCGCGTCGCGTTCGAGCTCGCGGTTCAGGACCTTGATGGCCACCCGCTTGTCGAGCGCGATCTGCCTGGCTTCGTAGACGACTCCCATCGCTCCGCCGCCGACGCGCGTCTGGACGCGGTACTTGCCGGCGATCACCCGGCCGATCATCGGATCCGGCGGAGCTCTCGGAGGAGTCGGTTCGAATGCCATCACCGTCGACCACCGCCCATCAGCAGCGGAGAGCTCGCCTTGACTCGTAGCATTCGGATACTCGTCCAACGAAACAGCACCGCATTTCGGCTCGACCCAGAGCGCCGATGGCGAAAAATAGGGGCGATATCGCCGCCTCTGTACGGACGTTTCGCGCGCTGTGGTCGATTGGCCTCTAGCCTCCCTCTAGCCCCACGAGCCGGTCACGGAACGCCGACGTCGATCCCGCCGTCGATCCCGGTCGGCTCGCCGTTCGGCGCGCGCGCGTAGACGTTATCGCTCGGACGGAGAACCGGCTCACGCCCGCGCGTGAAGCTCTGTTCGTGCACGGTGGCCTGGTAGGCCCGATCGAGGGCGATGGCGCGCTCCGCGCTCGGAAGGAGCAGCTCGGCGATGTCGCGGTGGAGACGCTCGACCGCCTCGGGCCGGAGCACCCCCGCGGGATCGAAGAAGCGCTCCTTCGCCTCGCGGTTTTCCCGGAGCTCGTCGGCGGCTCCGTTCGCCTCGAGGTAGCGTGTGTATTCGTAGCCGCCGCCCTCGGTGCGCGACTCGGGGAGACCGCGAAGATCGCGGGCACTCCAGTGGAACCACCCGCGCGCGGGTGCTTCATCGCCGAGCTTGCGCGAAAGTGAAAAGATGGAGTCGGTGGTCGCGCCAATGCCTCCGTGACAGCCGACACAGGCGAGCGTCTCTTCGTAGGACTGCGGCCGGAGGGCACCGTCGGCGTCCTCGATGAATCCTTGAAAGAGCCACCCTTGGCCGTTGTAGGCCCCTTCGTCGAGCACCCAACCGTAGTGGACCACTCCGTTCACGGAGCGCGCCTGCTCGACGGCTTCCCGCGCGGCCTGGACCTCGAGATCGGGCGGCGCCACGAAGCGGATCTTCTTCGCGTAGCGGAGCTCCTTCATCCGCGCGGCCATCGTCACGTTTCCCCCGGCGTCGAGGTCGAGATAGCGGACGCTGTGGAGGAGCTCGGTATTCGTCGGCAGCAGGCCGGAGGCGAGGTGGAAGTGGCCCGATCGGAGCTCGGCGCGTGCCCGTCCGACGTACTGCATGCGCGTTCCGACCGCCGCGCCGTCGAAGGCGACGCGGACCGCGATTCCTAGTCGCCCGTCGAGGTCGACGTCCACACCGGCCGTCTTTTCGTCGAAGGGATCGATGGGCACGTCGGCGCGCTTGGCGAGAGCCTCCACGATGGCGAGGTTCACCTCGTAGACGGCGAGATCGAGCTCTCCTTTTTCGTTTTCGCGAAGAGCGGGATCGAGACGGATGAGGACGTCGTCGGCCGAGCCATTCGTCGGGAAAAAAGTGCCGGGAAAAGGGTAGTAGGCGAGCGCTCGCCAGCCGCTGTAGGCGCCGTCCGGGCGGTGGTCGAAGCCGCGGGCATCGAAGGAGAACCAGGCGTCAGGATGGTAGCCGCGCCACGGCGTGGACATGCCGCCTCCGTCCGCGCCGCCGGCGAGCGTCCGTTCCAGGAGCAGCTCGCCCGTCGCCGAATCGCGATAATTGTCGCGCCGCACATAGGCCAGAACGTCCTCGTCGGACGGCACCTCCGCGCGCGCGGCCGCCGCCAGGAGAGGCGGCTCGAGAACGTTCGTCCACGGATTCGTCACCGCGCCGGCCGGCAGCGCCCAACGG
>JAMFST010001103.1 GCA_026225435.1 Labilithrix luteola | reverse complement strand
GGACGTTGACGCCGACCTCACGCCGCGGCGTGTAGGTGGCGCCGAAGTAGCCCGAGCTGATATTCGCAGGCGCGCCCGTGAAGGTCGTTTCCGGAGTGCCCGTCAGGACGTAGTTGTTGGCGTCCAGCGACAGCTGCTTGTCGGTCTTGAAGGCGTTCTTGGTGAACACCGAGAACTCCCAGGCGCCGTCCTGGCTGCGCAGGCCGGCGTACAGGTTCAGCAGGCTGTACTTGTCCGCCACGAAGCCGGAGCCCGGGCTGCGGCGCGGGTTTTCCGGATAGTAGTTGAACAGACCGCGGACGAAGCCGTCGACGCCGTCCTTCACCTCCGGCGTCGGAGGCGGCGCAAGGCACACTCGCTGTCCGCGCTCGCAGGCCGCAAACCCGTCGTGGCAGGCGCCCCGCCCACCGGTGGTGCAGGCGTTGGCCCCGACCGGCAGGAGCACGTCGACGAGCTGGTCCCCGTCATCGTCGACGCCGTTGCACGCGGTCTCGACGACCCGCGGCCCGTCCTGCGCGGTGCCATTCGGAAGCGCGGAAGCGCCGCGCGCGACGACGAGCGCAGCGAGGGGGACGAGGACCGAGACGAAGCTCGCGAAACGTGGAGAGCTCAACCCGACGAATCGTACGTCAGCTCAGCGGGGGAGGCCGCTTCTTCGGCTGGCGATCCCGCGCGACTGCACCAGCGCGCTCGCCACCTCGGCGAAACCAAGGCCGCGCGCCCCCTCGGCCACGTAGCGGGGGACGACCGACAGGCGCGGAACCCAGCTGGCGATGTTGGCCACGCCGAAGGTGGTGCGAAAGGCGCTGAAGCAGGCGGCGTCGTTGCCGCTGTCGCCGATGAAGGCGTAGCGCGCCAGCGTCGTCCCGGCGTCCTCGCCGAAGACCGCGTGGGCGAAGCTCACCGCGCCGGACGCCTTGTCCTCGACGTCGAAGGTGGCGTGCAGGTGCACGCTCGAACGAGTGGTGCGCGCGCCCGCGTCGACGATCATCTTCGCCAGCAGGTCCACGCGATCCCCCGGCAGCCGCACGCGCTCGCCGATGTCCCAGGTCACGTCGGTCACCCGCGCGTGTACGTCGTCGGTCAGCCGCGCCTCGGGCACCAGCGTGCGCGCGCGCGCCACCAGATCACCGAGCTGCATCCGCCGCCGCTGCCGCTCGCTCTCGTCGCAGCCGTCGAAGCGGGCGACGCCGCTGCTCCCGCCGGAGCCGTTGCTCTGGCGAAGCAGCGCGACGGCGCCGTTCTCGGCGACCACTCCGTCGACCGGCCACTGGCGGACGATCACCTCGCCCCACCCGCTCGGCCGGCCGGTGACCGCGACGAGCCGCAAGCCGGCGTCGTGCATGTCCCACAAGGCGCCGTAGGCCGCGCGCGTGAGCACGCCGTGCGTCAGCAAGGTGTCGTCGAGATCGAAGAACAGACCGCGCAACGCGGCCAGCTCGGTGACCGGCGCGTCGGCCAGGGGGGTCATCGCCATGGGGATCTCGTTCTCCTCGTCGTCAGCGCGCGCTCACGCGGGCGATGAGCGCCTTCAGGTACAGCCCCTCGGGGAAGGCGGCGAGCACCGGGTGATCGGCCCCCTGGAAGTAGCGTTCGAGCACCGTCGCCTGCACGTTGGCGCGCAGCGCGCCCATCGCCAGCGCGCGGGTCAGCATGCCGATGTCGACCGCCGCCGAGCAGGAGCAGATGACGAGCAGGCCATCCGGCTCCACCGCGTGGCAGGCCATCTCCGCCGTCTTCGCGTACGCGGTCAGCGCCTGATCGCGCGAGCCGCGGCTCGGGGCGAAGCGCGGCGGATCGACGATCACCAGGTCGTAGCGCCCGCCCCCCTTCTTCTCGTGCGCCTCGAGCAGGAAGCGACGCGCGTCCGCCTTGGTGAAGGCGATGCGGTTCTCGAAGCCGTTGGCCCGTGCGATCTCCGCGCCCACCTCGATGGCCACCGCGCTGTCGTCGACCGCGGTGACCTCGCGCGCCCCGCCTCGCGCCGCCGCGAAGGAGAACGAGCCGACGTAGGAGTAGGCGTCGAGCACCCGCCGCCCGTGCGCGAGCTGCTCCACCCGCCCACGCAGCGCGCGCTGGTCGAAGTAGAAGCCGGTCTTCTGCCCGAGATCGAGCGGCAGCCGGTAGACGACTTCCCGCTCCTCGAAGTCGAGCGTGGTCGTCGGCTCGCCGTAGATGACGCCCGAGCCGGGGACGAAGTTCTCGATCTTCGCCGCGTTGGCCGGCGAGCGATCGATGATCGTGCGCGGCGCCAGCTCCGAGACCAGCGCCTCGATGAGCGTCCCCTCACGCGCCTTCATGCCGAAGGTGGAGATCTGGATCACCAGCGCGTCGCCGAAGCGATCGACGATGAGCCCCGGCAGCCCGTCCCCCTCTGCGTGAATTAATCTGTAGCCGCTCGTCCCCTTGGACGGCAGCCCGATGGAGGTGCGCAGCGCCACGGCGCGGCGGATGCGCGTGCGAAACAGGTCGAGGTCGATCCGCGTCGTCGCGTCGCGCACCAGGAGGCGCACCGGGATCGACGATCCCGGTGTGTAGAAGCCGCGGCCGAGGAAATTCCCGCGCGGATCGACCACCTCGACCTCGTCGCCGCGGAGCGGTCCCCCTTCGATCTGATCGATCGCTTGCGCGTAAACCCAGGGGTGGCCCGCCCATACGGGCTGCACGTGACCTGTCCGGAGGCGGATCCGTCCCATCGAACGGCGCAACCTCGGGGAGTTCCCCGGCGAAGGCAAGCGCGGGATCGTGTCCGGCGGCAAAACGGCCGAGAAAACCGTTACGCGCTCCCCCATCGAGACACGGCGCGTCGGGGGGGGTCGTGAACGAACGGGCACAGCCCCCGCCGGAGGTCCCGAATGGCGGCGCGATCTGGGCAAAGTTTGATGGCATGTCGGGTGCTTCGGCTGCATGCTGAGAGGCCCCAGTCGATGACCCTTCGAGCTCCGCTTCGTGGTTCTGCTGTCGTGTTCGCTGCATCGGGCGTGTTTGCGGTGCTGCTCACCGCGCTGCCCGCCGTCGCTCACGCCCAGCAACCGGCTCCGTCCGGCAATGGCTGTCCCCCTGGTAGCTGGTTCTGCGCGGAGACAGGCGCGCCGCCCGCTCCCCCGCCTCCCCCGCCGCCGCCGCCAGGTGCGCGCCCGGCTCCTCCAGGCGCGGGTGGCGTGACGCTGTCGACAGCGCCGCCGCCTCCGCCGCCCCCTCCTCCGTATACGTACGGTGGGGTCTACGGCGGTCCGCGTCCGCCGGTCGTGATCTACCAGCCGCCGGCCAGCCGTCCGCCGATGTACCTGTACACGGCCCGCCCGCGTCCGCGCCCCGAGTGGGGCCTGAACCTCCACGTGCAGGGCGGTCCGCTCGGCAGCAAGTACTCCAACTCCGGGGCGTACATGGGCGGCGGCGGCGCCGGCCTCCGCTTCCGTCCCGTGCCGGTCTACGCGCTCGAGGCCGACCTCGATTTCTACGGCGGCCGTGATTACAACGACTTCAGCCGCAACGAGACCGCGTTCTCGATCAACAACTACTTCTTCCTCAACCCGCACGACCACTTCCAGGTCTACCTGCTGGCAGGAATCGGCTGGTCGGTCGCCAGCGCGTACGACGACAACCGCGACAACGCGACGTACAACACCTACCACTACGACTACTTCGGAGCCTTCGGCGGCGTCGGAGCGGAGTGGCGCGTCTCCAAGCACATCGCGCTCAACGGCGACGCGCGTGGCTTCATCCGCGGCCGCATCGACGACGGCCAGCACGAGGATCCGGAGTTCGTGAGCTCGACGGGCCAGACGAGCAACACGTCGGCCGGCGTTCTCTTCACCGGCGGCATCACCTTCTACTTCTGAGTGCGGTAGATCCGCAGGCGTGAAGCTGCGGAAGTTTCGGTGGTGGGTACTGGCGGCGGTCAGCGGCGCGTCTCTTTCGACCGCCGGACCGCCGCTCGATTTCGTGCCCGGGCTGTGGCTCGGGATGGTCGCGCTGGCGCTGATCCTCGAGCAGCCATCGGTCGCAGAAACACGGGGCGTGGAGGTGCGACCGCGGCGCCTGCGCTGGCTCGCCGGGAGCATGCGCGGGATCTTCTTCGGCATCGCCACCAACGCCGTCGCGCTGCGCTTCATCCCCAACGTGGTCACGCGCTTCACCGACCTGTCCTGGCCGGTGGCGCTGTTCGCCTTGCTCCTCCTGTCGTGGGAGCAGGGGTTGCGCTGGGCGCTGCTCGGGGTGCTGTACAAGCGCCTGCGGGGGGTCGGCGTGGCGGTGTGGCTCGCCCTGCCGGCGGCGATGTACGTTTCCACATTCGTACCGGTGATGATCCCGTGGACGCCGGCGGGCGGCGCGGGGCTGTGGCTGCCGACCTTCCAGCTGGCGGAGCTGGTCGGCGAGCGCGGCGTGGACGTGGTGATGGCGCTCACCGCCGGACTCCTCGCCTCCGCCTGGCTCGCCTACCGCGCCCGCCAGGACCAGGGCGACGCGCGCCGCGCGACGGTGCTGGCGGTCTCCGCTCTCGCCGTCTTCTTCGCCGCCTTCGCCTACGGGCATGCGCGCATCGTGGCCATCGATGCCGCGCGCGCGCAGGCGCCCCACGAGAAGGTGGCTCTCATCGCGCCGGCCTTCGAGGCGAGCTTGCACGAGGAGCCGTCCACGCGGCTGCCGATGCTGCGCACGCTCCAGAGCCTGACCCACGACGCGGAGACGAAGGACGGCGCCGAGGTCTCCATCTGGC
>JAMFST010001102.1 GCA_026225435.1 Labilithrix luteola | reverse complement strand
GGCCGCCAGCAGATCGACGCGGCGGTGATCGTCGCCCACTGCCAGAAGGACGGCGAGCGGCACGTGTACCTGCGCAGCGCCCTGCGTCCACCGCTCGCGCTGCGCCCCGAGCTCGGGATGAGCGGCGCGGTGTGGGAGCTGCCGGCGGGCTTGATCGACGAAGGGGAGTCCCCGGCAGCGGCAGCAGCGCGCGAGCTCGGGGAAGAGCTGGGGTTCGAACGGACGGGAGACGACATGAAGCCACTCGGCTCGCGCATCGCGCCTTTCCCGGCGGCCATCGCCGAGCTGCAGTACCTGTTCTCCGTCGAGGTCGATCCGGCCACGCGGCGTCCACCGCGCGAGGACGGCGTGCTCGAGCAAGACGGCGCGATCCTCCTCGTTCCGCTCGCCGACGCGCTCGCCTGGACGCGCAACGGCGATCTGTACGACGCCAAGACGGAGATCGGCCTGCGCCGTCTCGCGGAGCTCGAGCAATGAGCAGCGCCCCCTCGAACAGCAGCGGCTCGTCGAACCGCCGAGCGCCCCGGGTCCTCGTCCTCCTCAAGCGAACCTCCTACGGCAAGCTGGTCGAGGACGAGCGCGACGCCCGGGTCGTCGAGCTGCTGGCGAAGAAGGATCCGACGGTCCGCAGCATGGTGCGGACCCACAGCGATCACCAGGAGACGGTCGACGAGGTGCGCCGCGCGCTGGCCGATCTCGGCGCCGAGGCGGAGGTGGTGCACGGCGCCCGCGCCCGCGTGCTCGGCAAGTTCGCCCTGGTGGTGACCGTCGGTGGCGACGGCACGCTGCTGGCCGCCTCCCACTCGGTCGGCGCCGAGACGCCCATCCTCGGTGTCAACAGCGCCCCCAACAGCTCCATCGGCTTCTTCTGCGCCGCCAAGAAGGGCTCGGTCTACGAGTCGGTGGCCGCCGCTCTCTCCGGCGAGCTGCCCGGCACGGTGCTGTCGCGCATGCGGGTCGACCGCAACGGCGTGGTGCTCCACAACCGCGTCCTCAACGAGGTGCTCTACTGTCACGCCTCGCCCGCCGCGACCTCCAAGTACATCCTCCGCTTCCGCTCCGCCGGCTCCAGCAGCACCGGGGCGCGCGCCGAGCGCACCGAACGTGAGGAGGAGCAGCGCTCGAGCGGCATGTGGATCGGCCCGGCCGCCGGGAGCACGGCGGCGCAGCGCAGCGCCGGCGGACAGGTGCTACCGCTGACCTCCACGGACATCCAGTTCGTGGTGCGTGAGGCCTACGTGCCGCGCAAGGGGCCGCTGAGCATCGCGCAGGGGCTCGTCCCGGCCGGCGAGGAGCTGCTCGTCCGCAACAAGATGAAGGAGGCCAAGCTGTACATCGACGGCCACCACATCGTGTATGATGCAACTATCGGTGACGTGCTGACCTTCCGCCGGTCGGAGGAGTCGCTCACCGTTCTCGGTCTCGGCGTCGGTCTCGGCCAGGACAGCAGGGACGGAAAATAGGCGGGATACCGGACACTTTCCCCTTTGTTTCCGGATCCGTGTGGATCCGGCGATCCACCGCCGTATCGGCCCTTGTCCATGTGAAGCGCACCCCGGATCCGGTTTTGCCCGGTGAAGGGCCCCACCCCACATCGGCCCCGGTCTTGCTGAGGGTGGAATCCATGAAAGCTGCCACGGCTCGCGGTCTGGTCCTCCTCGCTGCCTCCACCTCGCTCCTGGTGGGCGGCGTGCTGGCCACCGGTTGCTCCTCCGCTTCGGGCGGTGGTGACGAGTCGACGGGCACGGCCACCTCTGGCGCCCTGTCGGTCATCGACCCGGCTCTGGCCGCGGCCGCGACCGTCAACGCGGACAACGTCAGCTTCCCGGCGAGCAGCATGAGCGCCCTGTCGGCCCACAAGGCGGGCGACGTCATCGTCTCCCCGGCCGTCGACGGCTCCGCCGGCAACACCACCGGCTTCCTCCGCAAGATCACCGGCACCTCGATGCAGGGGGACCAGGTGGTCGTCACCACCGAGCAGGCGGCCCTGACCGACGTGGTCTCCGAGGGCGAGGCGCACCCCGCCTTCAACCTCCCGGGCGACTGGAACGTCGTCGACCTCGGCGAGGAGACCATCGCCTCGCGCGTCACCTCGCTCTCGACGGTCGACGCCTCGCTGGCGAGCAACGAGCTGACCATCGACGCGAAGCTCGACAGCGCGCACGTCGAGCTCAAGCCGGACCTCGACTTCACCATGGCGTTCAAGGACTGGGCGCTCAGCACGGCGCACTTCTCCGCCACCGGCACGGTCGACGCGACCGCCGCGGTGGAGATGGACGTGAAGGTGAGCGGCACCGTCTCCACGGCCGGCCTCGCCGCGCTCCAAGGCTACACCGCCAAGGTCTCCAAGCGCCTGTGGAGCTCCGGCTCCTACCCGCTGCCGACCTTCTACATCGGCGCGATCCCCGTCTCGATGTCGGTCGAGATGTACATGAACGCCATCTGCTGGGTGAACTTCAAGGGCTACACCGGCGGCGAGCTCTCTCTGAAGGCGAGCGCCAAGGCCAGCGCCACCGTCGACGGCGCCATCGACTACGCCAGCGGCACCTGGACCCCGAGCGACAACGCCTCGGTCAGCGGCAGCGGCACCATCACCCTCCCCGAAAGCGCCACCGAGGACGCCATCTGCCAGGTCGGCCCGTCGTTCGCGCTCTCGCTGTACGGCGCCGGCGGACCGGAGCTGGGCGTCACCGCCGGCCTCAACGTCGACTCGCTCGCCAAGAGCTGGACCGCCAAGCCGGACGTCCGCGCCTGGGTCCAGGGCACCGTCGACATCCTCGGCTACAAGGACAGCTTCGGCCCGTACACGCTGTACGACTACCTCGGGCCGCAGTTCGCGTCCGGGACCTGAGGCGACCTGACGCGACCTGAGCGCAAGCGGTCGAGTGGCAGAAAAACCACAGTTTCCGCTTACGTAGTGCGTCACGGAATTCGCAGTCTGACAGGTTCATGACGAAGTGCCGGGGACCGCACCGCGTAAAGTGTTGATCCCGGCACTGGAGGCGAACTAATCGCCGCCGGCACATTCCATGGGCTTCGAGATCATCGGCACGGGTCACTACGTCCCCGGCAAACCGATCAAGAACGACGACCTCGCGCGGGTGATGGACACCTCCGACGAGTGGATCGCCAAGCGATCGGGCATCCGGCAGCGCCACTTCTGCCCCGAGGGGCAAGGCGCCAGCGATCTGGGGACCGAGGCGGCCAAGAAGGCCATCGAGGCCGCCGGCATCGACAAGAGCGAGATCGACTACGTCGTGCTCTGCACGATGACCCCGGACTACATTTTTCCGGGGTCGGCGGCGCTGGTGGCCGGCAACCTCGGCCTCGACAAGGTGCCCGCGCTCGACATCCGCCAGCAGTGCGCGGCGATGCTCTTCGGCTTCCAGATCATGGACGGCCTCATCGCCAGCGGCGCGGCCAAGACCATCCTCTTCGTGGGCGCCGAGGCGCACGCCGGCTTCATGCCGTGGATGGACTGGGACGTCCTCGAGGGGAAGAGCGATCGGCAGGTGACGCCGGAGGCGCGCGAGAAGGCCAACCGGCACCGCGCGCTGGCCATCCTCTTCGGCGACGGCGCCGGCGCGATGATCGTCCGCAAGACCGACCGCGACGCCGGCCTGCGCGGGGTGAAGCTCTTCACCGACGGCGACGCCGCCAAGCTCCTCTACGTGCCCGGCGGCGGCTTCCGCACCCGTCCGTACTGGAAGGAGTCGTACTTCGACGAGGAGATGTACATTCCGCGGATGGACGGCGCCGAGCTGTTCCGCTTCGCGGTCACCAAGCTGCCCAAGACCGCGCGCGAGCTTCTGGCGGAGAAGGAGCTGAAGGTCGCCGACATCGACTGGTTCCTCGCCCACCAGGCCAACCAGCGGATCAACGAGTTCATCCGCGACAAGCTCGGCGTGCCCGAGGAGAAGATGCCGATGAACATCGACCGCTTCGGCAACACCAGCGCGGCCACCCTGCCCATCCTCATCGACGAGCTGACCCGGGCTGGAAAGCTGAAGAAGGGGGAGCTGAACATGCTCCTCGCACTCGGCGCGGGCATCCACTGGGGATGCGCTCTCGTCCGCTGGTGAGAGGCCGACGAGAAGCCGCCGGAAAGGCCGCAAATCGTCGGTCGGGGGTCGTCACCCTAAAGAAGTAGGGCTCCTCGCCCCTTCCTAGCTTTGCAGCCTTTCCGACGACTTCTCGCCGACCTCTCCTGTGCTCACGAGACGGGCGGAGCGGGCGTCGGGGGGAGAATTCCTTCTGCCTCCTCGAGCTGCTCGAGGTTCTTGTGGTTGCCGATGAGGAAGCCGCCGGCGGCGAGGACCTGCCAGGCGAGCTGGATGCCGTAGAGCAAGAAGACGTACGCCGCCCCGGGCCCCTCGACGATGGCCGTAGGAAAGTACATCGTCATGCCGGCGTAGATGCCGAGCTGGAAGGTGCCGAGGAGCCCGGGCGGGCCAGGGACGAGGATGGTGACACCGAGGGTGCCCATCAGCGCCGCCGCTTCGGCCAGGTTGATGCCGGTTCCGTCGGCGTGGATGACGCCGCAGCCCCAGGCGAGGATCCACATGCCGAAGGCGTTGAGGAACCAGTAGATGCTCGTCTCGAAGAGGAAGGGGAAGGCGTCGCGACCGCGGCCGAGGAAGTGCAGTCCGTCGGCGAGGTTCTCGGCCATCCCGGCGAGCTTCTCTCCCAGCTTCTTGGAGATGAGGCCGAAGACGGCGAACGTCATGCGGCGGGCGAGATCGCGGGCGAAGTAGAAGACCGCGATGGTGGCGAAGGCGGCGCCGAAGACGCCGACCATGGCGAAGCCGGCGCTGCGCACGGCGGCGACCGGCACCTTGAGCCCCACCACCGTGGGCGGCAGCGGCTCGACGTGCGGCACGGTGATGAGCGCGATGGCCAGCACGATGGAGAGGAAGAGCCCGTCGACCACGCGCTCGGCGACGATGGTGCCGGTGGCGGCGGTGACCGAGACGCGGCCGACGATCTTGCCGTTCTCCTCGCGCCCGCGCTGGCGGATCATGTACGGCCGCACCAGCTCGCCGAGGCGGAAGGGGAGCACCTGGATGGCGGCGAAGCCGATCCAGGAGACGGCGAGCACGCGCATCCGCGGGATGTCGGCGAAGGAGCGCAGCAGAAAGCGCCAGCGCACCGCGCGGAAGTAGTTCATCGCCGCGAGCGTCAGCACGTAGACCGGCACGGTCCACCAGCGCACGTGGTCGAAGGTGCTCGCGTCGGGGATGAACTTCAGCCCGCCCTTGGAGAGCATGTAGACGAGGCTGACCGTGATGACGGCGCTGGCGACGAGCTTCGTCGCGTTCTTGCGCAAGAAAGACGGCTTTTCCACGGCCGGGCCTATAGCACGCAAAGCCCCCAGCTCCGGGCGTTGACACTTCGAAACGCGGTCAGAGGCTCCAGTAGGTGATCGACGGGGGGAGCTTGGCCGGCGCCAGGGCGCTCTTCACGTCGATCAAGATGCCGCCGGGGAGGATGCGCTTGGCGAGCTCTTCGCCGCCCATCTCCAGGTACGCCTTGTGCGAAACGGCGAGGACGAGCGCGTCGAGCTCCCGCAGCTCCTCGAGCGGACACAAGGTGAGGCCGTACTCGTGCACCGCCTCCTTGGCGCTCGCCACCGGGTCGTGGATCTTCGCCTCGATGCCGAAGGTGCGCAGCTCGGTGAGGATGTCCGGCACCTTGCTGTTGCGCAGATCGTTACAGTCTTCCTTGAACGTCAGGCCGAGGACGCCGACCTTGGCCCCCTTCACCGGGCGGTCGCCGTTGATGAGCAGCTTCACCAGGCGCTGGGCGATGTACGGGCCGACGCTGTTGTTGATGCGGCGGCCGGCGAGGATCACCTCCGGCTGGTAGCCCAGCTCCTGCGCCTTCATCGTCAGGTAGTACGGGTCGACGCCGATGCAATGGCCGCCGACCAGGCCGGGGCGGAACGGGAGGAAGTTCCACTTGGTGCGCGCCGCTGCGAGCACGTCGCTGGTGCGGATGCCGATGCGGTCGAAGATGAAGGCCAGCTCGTTCATCAGGGCGATGTTGAGGTCGCGCTGGGTGTTCTCGATGACCTTGGCCGCCTCGGCGACCTTGATCGACGGAGCGCGGTGGACGCCGGCCTCGATGATGCGGCCGTAGGCGAGGGCGACGCGCTCGAGGGTGGCCTCGTCCTGGCCGGAGACCACCTTGGTGATCTTCTCCAGCGTGTGCTCGTGATCGCCCGGGTTGATGCGCTCCGGCGAGTAGCCGAGGGTGAAGTCGACGCCGGCGGTGAGGCCGCTCTCCTTCGCCAGGATCGGGCCGCAGATGTCCTCGGTGACGCCCGGGTAGACGGTGCTCTCGTAGACGACGACGGCGCCGACCGGTCCCTTGGCCAGCGCGCGACCGACGGTGACCGAGGCGCGCTCGACCGGCGAGAGGTCGGGGACGTTGTTCGAATCGACCGGGGTGGGGACGGCGACGACGAAGAACGTCACGCCGGCGAGGTCGGCCGGATCGCTCGTCATGTGGAGCGTCGAGGTCGTGAGCTCCTCGCTGGGGATCTCGTGGTTGCGGTCGTACCCGCGCCGCAGCTCGGCCACCTTCTCGGCGTGGACGTCGAAGCCGATGGTCCCGGGGAAGTGCCGGGCGAAGGCCAGCGCGACCGGCATGCCGACGTAGCCCAGACCGACGACGCAGATACGCTCTTCGCTCGCTTGCACGCCGCTTACCTATCCGGGCGGCGGGTGGCTGTCACGGCGCCTGCGCCACGATGTGACGCGGGCCGCTGGACAGCAGGCGCTCCGCCTCGGCTCGACCGGCGCGGTCGACGAGCGTGTCGATCGCCTTCTCGACGAAATCGATGTCCGCTGGCTTGTGCGCGTCGGTGCAGGCGGCCTCGTAGGCGCCGTCCTCGAGGAGCTTCCAGGCGGCCTTCTCGGCAGCGCGGCCGTACTTGCCGACCAGCGCGCAGACGTCGAGGAGCAGGTGCGCGCCGGCATCGAGGAGCGGGTCGAGACAGCGGTCGTCGGCCCACACCGGAGCGTAGCGCTCGGGATGCGCCAGGACCGGGGTGAGCCCGGCGCGGCGCAGGTCGGCGAAGCGGTCGGCGAGGCGCAGGGGAAACCGCTCGGAGGGGAGCTCCACCAGGACCGGGCGACGAGGACGGGGCGAGGAGGGGGACGCCGCCGGCGCGGGGCTCGCTTTCACGAGCGGAGGGTAGGGGAGCGCCGCACCCTGTCGGAGCCGCTCGAAGACCACGTCGTCGAAGAAATGCTCGCTGGCGAGCTGCACCTCAGGCAGCAGAGCTCCGCCTTGACGCGCCCGGTCGAGCGCTGGAATCATCCGGGCGAAGGCCGCCTCGAGCGCGGCTCGGTCGTTGTCGAACATCCCCACCCGCATGTGCGGCGTGGCGTAGACCGCGGTAAATCCAAGCTGCGCAAGGCCCGTGAGCAGCGCCAGGCCGTCCTCCGCCGTGCGCACGCCGTCGTCGATGCCCGCCACCCAGTGGCAGTGCAGATCGACCAGCCCCTGCAAGCGCGCGCGCACCGCCAGACACACTATCCTGCCGACTGCCGGCCGTCACGGCTCGTTACTTCTCACCGGAGGGGAGAAGGTCCGGCTATCCTGCCCGTCCCGGTTCCGATGGCATCGCTCAACCCGCTCACCCGTGAGCTCGTCTTCAAACTGGTGTTCTACGGGCCTGGGCTCGGGGGCAAGACCAGCACGCTGCAGTTCATCTTCGACGCCACCAAGCCGGAGCACCGCGGCAAGATGGTGTCGCTGGCGACGCCGACCGATCGGACGCTCTACTTCGACTTCCTGCCGCTGCGCATGCCGCGCATCCGCGGGATGAGCGTGCGCCTGCAGCTCTTCACCGTCCCCGGGCAGATGTATTTTGCGGCCACGCGCAAGCTGGTGCTCGCCGGGTCGGACGGGATCGTCTTCGTGGCCGACTCGCAGACGGCGCGCTTCGACGCGAACCGCGAGTCGATGGAGGACCTGAAGGCCAACCTGGCCGAGCACGGGCGCGATCTCGAGCACGTGCCGCACACGCTGCAGTTCAACAAGCGTGACCTCGACGACACCACGCCGATCGAGGAGCTCGATCGCGCGCTGAACATGTACGCCGCCCCCTCACGCGGGACGGTGGCCACCAACGGCGCCGGCGTGTTCTCCGGGCTGGAGGACATCGCGCGGCGGGTGATCCGCGCGTACGAGATCGAGCAGCCGCGCGGGGACTCGTCGCCGTCGCTGGTGCCGGGCTCCGGGCCGGGGTCGAGCGAGGTCGGGCTCGAGGAGGCCATT
>JAMFST010001101.1 GCA_026225435.1 Labilithrix luteola | reverse complement strand
GCGAGGAGGAGCTGCTCCCGGTGCTCCAGGAGGCGGCGCAGCGCGACGCCGAGATCCTCGTGGTGACCGCCGGCCGGAAGCTGATCGATTCGTACGATGCCGCGACGACCGCGGCGCGCAGGATGAGGGCGCTGCCGGAGTTCGCTCGCGCGCGGGTCCGCGTCGTCGACAGCGGCTCGTCGGACGTGGGCGGTGGCCTCTCGGTCGTCTTCGCCGGCGAGGCCACCCGCGCCGGCCTCTCGCTGGACCGCACCGCCGAGGTCACCAGCTCGTTCGCCGAGGGGGCCACCACGATCATCGTCCCCCGGACGCTCGAGAACCTGGTGCGCGGCGGCCGCGCCAACTTCCTCCGCGCCATGGTCGCCAACCTGCTCGGCACGTCGCCGGTCATCGGCATCGTCGACGGCGAGATGCGCCCCATCGATCGGGTGCGGCGAAGCGAGTCCTCCAGCAAGATCCTCGAGGTCCTCGGCGCGAAGATCGGCGCGGGGAGAAAGGTGTGGGCCGCTGTCGCCCACGGAGGAAACGCGCTCGAGGCGCGCACGCTGGCCGACCGGATCGAGGAGACCTTCGACGTGGAGCTCATGCTGGTCCGGCCGCTGACGTCGGGCGCCTACCTGCACCTCGGTGAGGACGCACTCGCCTGCACCGTCGCGCCCATCGACGAGCTCTCGTGGACCCCACGGCGGCCGCCTCCGCTGTAAGCTGAGGGTGATGCGGATTGTGTGTACCTCCGGCGCCAACCTGCGCCCCGCCGAGATCGCCGCCTACGACGTGGTGATCACCGCCTCCCGGGTGATGGCCGACGGCGTCGAGCACGACACCCGCAAGCCGTACACCATCGCCGACGTCGACCGCTGGGTGGAGCACGCGCGCGAGATGCCGCACGTGGTGGGGACGAGCGCGTCCGAGGTGGTCGAGGACCTGCTGAAGGTGGGGCAGCACGACCCCGAGATCATGTTCCTCGTCCCGGCGCGCAAGCTCGCGGGGACGTACCAGGCGGCGCTCTCCGCCGAGCGCATCCTCAAGACCATGACCGCCAGCGCCCGCACGCGGCTGGCGATCGTGGAGCTGAATTCGACCGATGGCGCCGCCGCGCTCGCCGCCATCTATGCGGGCCAGGCGCGCAAGGCGGGCCTGCCGTTCGACCGGATCGTCGAGGCGACGCGCGCGTTCATCACCGGCACCGAGACGGTCATCGTCCCGCAGGTGCTCGATCACCTGGTGAAGGGCGGCCGCGCCTCGTTCCTCCGCGCGATGCTCCCCGATCTCGTGGGGCGCTCACCGGTCGTCGTCTTCGAGGGGGGCGAGATGCGGCCGAAGGGGGACACCTCGCGCAGCGAGGCTCGGGAGGCGATCCTCGCCGAGCTCGAGCGCCGGCTCGCAGGGAAGCGCCTGTGGCTGGTGGTCGGTCACGGCGGAAACGACAGCGAGGCGCAGCAGCTCGCGCGCGAGATCCAGAGCCGCTTCTCCGTGGAGCACTCCCTGGTACGGCCGCTATCGCCGACCTCGTACATCCACCTCGGCCCGCGCGCGCTCGCCGCCTTCGCCGCGCCG
>JAMFST010001100.1 GCA_026225435.1 Labilithrix luteola | reverse complement strand
GGCGAGATCGGTGGCGACGAATCGCTCGCGGCGCTCGCCGACCGGGTGGCTCGGAGCGAGCTCGGGCCGTACGCGGCGGCCGATGCGCTGTGTCGTGCTTCGCGGCGGCGCGGGTGAACCGCTCGCCGGCGCTAGAACGCCGTCGTGAGTCGCGATGCGCCGCCGTCGGCGACGATCTCCTCGCCGACCAGGAACGACGATTCGTCGGACGCCAGGAACACGGCGACGTTCGCGATCTCCTCCGGCTGGGCGAACCGCTTCATCGGCAGGGTCGTCTTGATCCGATCCATCACCACCTTGGCCTGCTCCGGTGAGAAGCGCTTGGTGATGATCCCGGTGTCCGTGCCCCCCGGCGAGATGGCGTTGACGCGAACGTCGCGACCGAGCAGCTCCGCGGCGAAGCTCTGGGTGAGGGAGCGGACAGCGGCCTTGCTGGCCGCGTAGGCGCTCACGTTCGCCCGCCCGGTCTGGTTGGCGATCGAGGTCGTGAGGATCACCGAGGCGCCCTTGGCGAGCAGCGGCAGCGCCCCCTGGACGGTGAAGTACGTCCCCTTCACGTTGATGGCGAAGACCGTGTCGAAGTCGTCCCTCGTCATCTTCTCCACGGGGACGAAGGCGCCCGGAATGCCCGCGTTGGCGAAGAGGACGTCGATGCGACCGTGCGTCTCGCGAACACGCGCGTAGAGCGCGTCCAGGTCGGCCGCCTGGCTGATGTCGGCGCGCACGGCCATGGCTCGACCACCCAGCTGCGCGCTCGCCTCCTCGAGCACCTTCGGGTCGCGCCCGACGATGACCACCGTCGCCCCCTCCTGCTGGAAGGCCTTCGCCGTCGCCAGGCCAATGCCGCTCGTGCCGCCGGTGATCACCGCCACTTTTCCCTGCAATCGGTTCATGAGAAGAGAGTGACGCTTTCCGGGGGACACCGGCAGTCCGCCCGCACGCAAGCAGTCCTTGCGGATCGGTAAACCAGGCGACAGAGTCTGCGCCGTGAGCCTCTTCGATCAGATGGCGACGTTCGTGCGGGTCGTGGACGCCGGCAGCCTCTCGGCCGCAGCACGCGCGCTCGGCCTGTCCCTTCCGGCGGTCAGCCGGCAGCTCCGCGCGCTCGAGGCGGATCTCGGCGTGACGCTGATGCTTCGCTCGAATCGCGGCTTGCAGCTCACCGACGGCGGCCAGCGCTTCTACGCCGAGTCGGTCGGCATCCTCGGCTCCGTCGAGCGCGCGCGGGCGGCGACGGCGGACGGTGACGGGATCTCGGGTCGCCTGGTCGTCAGCGTCGCCATCTCCGTCGGCCTGGAGATCATCGTCCCCCGCCTGACCGAGCTCCTCGCCGCCCACCGCTCCCTGCAGGTCGAGCTACGGCTCGAAGATCGCACGGTGGATCTCATCAGCGAAGGCGTGGACGTCGCGGTCCGGGCAGGCGTGCCACCGCCGGACAGCACCGGCTACATCGGGCACGTGCTGGGCGAGGTGAGCTGGCGCGTCCCCGTCGCCGCGCCGTCGTACCTGCGCCGCCACGGGAGGCCGACCGCGGTGAGGCAGCTCGCGGCGCACGCCTGCCTGGTGCACCTCGGTCCCAGCGGGCCGAACCGGCGCATGACGTTCCAGCGCGGCGAGGAGCTGGTCGACGTCGAGCTCCACGGCCCGGCCGAGAGCAACGCGGCGCTCGCCTTGCGCCAGCTCGCGCTCGCCGGTCTCGGCATCGCCGTGCTGCCCGAATGGTTGATCGATACGGACGTCCGCGAGGGGCGGCTGCGCCGCCTGCTGCCGGGGTGGCGGAACGGGCCGAGCTACACCCATGCGTTTCATCGAGTGGAGCTGCGCGGCTCCACGCGCGTGCGCGCGCTGATCGAGGCGCTCGGCGGGAAGCCTACGGAGACGAGGAAGACGCTGGCGCGGTGACGTTCTTGCAGCAGCGAAATCCAAGGTGGTAGTTCACGTGCCACGCCGAGTCCATGTGCTCGATATGCCAGCGTGGGTCGTAATTGCAGGTGTCGGGATAGGTCTCGCGCCCGTCGGCTCGCTGCGGCTCCTTCGGGCGGCGGGCGACTTCGGAATAGAAGAAGGCGCTCCCCTTCAACTGCGACACCATCCCCTTTTCCCGGTCGATGCGGGTCATGATCTCGGCCACGTTCCCGTGCTGGTCGTAGACGCCGAAGCGTGACTTGCACCCGGGGAATGCGCCGGCCGGCTCGGTGTTGGTGCCGCAGGTCTGCCAGGCCTTCTCGGCCGTCGTGACCTGGCACTTGCTCTCCGGACCGCGCGGCTTGTGCGTGTCGCAGATGTCGAGATCGAGGTCGTCTCCGTAGGCGTACGGGCGGTCGGGTCCGCCTCCCGGATCTGCGCGACACGCCAGCTGCCACTCCTCCTGGGAGCAGAGACGCTTTCCTTCGAGCTCGCACACCTTCTCCGCGTGCGTCGGCGCCGCCCACACGATGGGAAGCTCGCAAGGTCGATTGGGAAACTCGAAGACGTCGATGCAGTAGTGCGCACTGGCGGGGTCACCATTGCGGTAGATGGGGACCATGTTGGGCGCGCCGCAGACCGCCTTCTGTGCGTCCGTCTGGATGACCACGCCTTCGAGGCCCCGCAGGCACGCCTCCTTGGAGATCGAGTGCTGCGCGATCGCCTTGTTCCCCTGGTTCATGCGGGTGACGGCCGGGCCGAAGTTGTGCGCGAGGAAGATGTCCGGCTGGATCCTCGTCGTCTCCGCCGCCGTCATCGGGCGGAGCGAGAACAGCTGGAGGAGCTCCTCACGCGTGTCCTTGTGATTCGCCATCGGGTCCCGGTCCCGCGGATCTTCGGGAGCTGCCGACGCGGCCGGCGCGGCGTCCACGTCGGCAGCGTCGGCCGTCGACCCGGGTGATGTCGGAGACGCGGGCGCCGTGGCCAGCGGAGGCCGCGCGTCGTCAGGCGCCTTGCGCGTGGTCGACGCCGTCGGCACGCAGGCACCGAGCAAGACGGCGACGGCGATCGCGGAGACCAGGCGCGCGAGCCCCCCCGCGCCGTGAGCTCCGCTGTCGTTCGTCATCGCCCCTGCAGCGCAGCACGGGGGTGACGCTCGCGCAACGTCTCGCAAGACCGGATGCGTGAGCGCAGACGCGCTAGAGCGGACAGCCATGAAGAAGATCGGCTTTCTCTCCTTCGGCCACTGGACCCCTTCGGCGGGGTCGGCGACGAGGACGGCGCGCGATGTCCTGCAGCAGTCGATCGAGCTCGCCGTGGCGGCGGAGGAGCTCGGCGCCGACGGCGCGTACTACCGCGTGCATCACTTCGCGCGCCAGCTGGCCTCGCCGTTTCCGCTGCTCGCGGCGGTGGGCGCGCGGACACGTCGAATCGAGATCGGCACGGCCGTCATCGACATGCGCTACGAGAATCCGTTCTACATGGCCGAGGACGCGGGCGCGGCCGACCTGATCGGCAACGGGCGTTTGCAGCTCGGCATCAGCCGCGGCTCGCCCGAGCAGGTGATCGACGGCTGGCGCCACTTCGGTCACCTCCCGGAGAAGGGGGAGACCGAGGAAGACATGGGGCGCCGCCACGCGGAGGTCTTTCTCCGTCTCCTCGGCGGCGAGGGCTTCGCCGAGCCGAACCCCCATCCGATGTTTCCCAACCCGCCGGGGCTGTTGCGCATCGAGCCGTATTCCGAGGGGCTGCGCGAGCGGATCTGGTGGGGCTCGGCGTCCGACGCGACCGCTGTGTGGGCCGCGCAGAAGGGGATGAACCTCCAGAGCTCGACTCTCAAGAAAGACGAGGGCGGCGAGCCGTTCCACGTCCAGCAAGCGAAGCAGATCCGCCTTTATCGCGAGGCGTGGAAAGCGGCCGGCCACCCGCGCGAGCCGCGCGTGTCGGTCTCGCGCTCCATCTTCCCGCTGCGGGATGACCGCGACCGCATGTACTTCGGTCGTGCCGCGAGCCGCGACCACGTCGGCGTCATCCACGACCTGCGCGCCATCTTCGGCCGGTCCTACGCCGCCGAGCCCGCGGAGCTCGTGAAGCAGCTGGCGGACGACGAGGCGATCGCCGAGGCCGACACGCTCCTCCTCACCGTGCCCAACCAGCTGGGCGTCGCGTACAACACGCACGTGCTCGAGGGGATCTTGAAGGACGTCGCGCCGGCTCTCGGGTGGCGCTGAGGGGCGCCCTCACTCGGGCTGCTGGATCGGCCCTTCCGCAGGTTCTTCCTCCGCCAGAATGCCGACGCCGAGCGAGGCTGCGGAGTACGTGCCGCGCGCCGCTGGCGGATGCTTCAAGGTGGGCGCGCCGAGCTCGCCCGCCGCGACGCCGAGCTCCTCGTCCAGCTCGCGCGTGTGAGCGTCTTCACGCCGCGTGTCGCCGTCGATGACCGAGCCGGAGAGGACGCCGGCAACGGCGCCGATGATGGCCCCGGCGACCATGCCAGGAGGGCCGGCGATCATCCCGATCGCCGTGCCAGCGACGGCTCCAAGCGCGCCGCCTTCCGCTTCGTGCGCCAGCCGCGACGTGTTGATCTTCGCGCGCTTCGATTTCGCCTTGCCCATGAGGATGCTCCCGTCGTCCCGTGACGTGCAACGCGCGTGCTCGCCGCGGTCCTCTTCACGATCCGTGAGCACTTCCGTGGGCACCGGTTCGAGCGGGCGACCTTCGCCCCGGTCGGCGTTGCCGTCAAGGCGACGCCCCCGCTCGACTCGCGCTCGCGCGGTGCAGGAGATGCACCTCGATGCAGAACGTGCACATGCGCCGTCGCAGCTCTCTCCTGGAGAGCAGCGATCGCGCCGGCACGGTCGGTGCTCTTCGAGGAGGTACCGCCATCCATGCTGACCGACTTCATCACCGCGAACCGCGAAGAGCTCATCGGTCGCACGCGATCTCGCGTGCAGAAACGAGCGGCCCCGCACGCGACCGACGCGGAGATGGATCGCGCCATCCCTCTCTTCCTCGACCAGCTCGTCGCCAAGCTTCTGCCGCCCGTGAGCTCGGATGACCAGCTCATCGCGTCGGCGACGATGAACGGGGCCGCCATGTCGAGGCACGGCTTCACCATCAAGCAGGTCGTCGAAGGGTACGGCGACGTCTGCCAGGTCGTGACGGAGCTCGCCATCGAGCAGGACGCACCGATCTCGACCGAAGACTTTCGGGCGCTCAACGACTGCCTGGACACGGCGACGACCGAGGCCGTCGCCGGCTACCAGGCGGTGCGCGATGTGGCCCGGTCCGCAGCCGGCACCGAACGCCTCGGCTTCCTGGCTCACGAGCTACGCAATCATCTCTACATGGCGATGCTCTCCTACGATCTGCTGAAGCGTGGAGACGTCGGGATAAGCGGGAGTACGGGCGCCGTGCTTGGCCGAAGTCTGAGCAGCTTGCGCGGGCTCATCGACAGATCGCTCGCCGAAGTGCGCCTCGAGGGAGGCGTACGGAATGAAGAACAGGTTTCCATTCGCGACTTCCTCGAGGAGGTCGAGCTCGTCGCGTCGTTCGAGGCGAGTGCGCGCGGCCTGGGGCTGACCGTGCAGGGGGCGAACGACCTCGTCTTCGTGAACGCCGACAAGCAGATCCTGGCGTCTGCCCTCGGAAACCTCGTTCAGAACGCCTGCAAGTTCACGCGCCCCGGCGGCCACATCACGATTCAGTCGACTGTAAAGGATGACCGCGTCCTCCTTTCCGTCGCGGATCAGTGCGGAGGATTGCCGCCGGGAAAGACGGAGGCGCTCTTCGAGCCGTACCACCAGCGGGGGTCGGACCGGAGCGGGCTCGGGTTGGGTCTCTCCATCAGCCTCAGGGCAGTCGAGAGCAGCCACGGCGCTCTCCGCGTGGAGAACCTTCCCGGCGTCGGGTGCGTGTTCACCATCGACTTGCCGCTCAGCGGCAGGCCCCCGCCTCGCCCGGCGGGTGATTGAATGTTCGGCTCGAGCAACGCGACCGCCGGAGCGGTCTCCGAGTACGGGCGCGTCAGGGAGCGCGCGCAGACGGAAGACGAAGCGCGGGAAGTTGCCACTCTCGTGGGCGAGCAAAACTTCCTCTTTGGACTTCAGATAGTAGAAGAATGTGCGCCGCGAGATCCCGGACGCTGCCGCGATGGCATCGAGCGTCGTCGCCTCGTAGCCATTCTCCACGAAGGGCTTGAGGCCCACCTCGGCAATCCGGTCGAGCGTTACTTGGCGCTTGCTCGCGCAAGTCGCTTGAGGTCTTTTCTAGATTGGCCATCGGGGAGGGCGTGACGGCGAAGGTACTGCACGGAGCGTCCTGGTGCCTCCTTGCCCTCCGGAGGCGCTCGAGGAGCTCGTCTGGACCTACGGCGACGCCGTGTAGCCCCTGCCGCTCGACGTCACGCAGCTGGACGCGGTGTTCGAGGCGGTCGGTCGCGCCGGAGCAGCCCCATGGCCGGCTCCGGCATTCCCGAGCTGATCACGGGTGGCTCAGCTTCGACCGCGGCGACGATCGTCCATCTCGGCTATCCGCTGTACCTCCAGCGAATCCTGGGACTCGCCAAGATACTTGGCGCGGTGGCGATCCTGGCCAGGGAGCAGGGGCGCCT
>JAMFST010001099.1 GCA_026225435.1 Labilithrix luteola | reverse complement strand
GGATCGTCGGGCAGCTTGTCGTAGAGGCCAGCGAACAGCCCCCAGCTCTTGCCGTCCTTGGGGAACTTCACCAGCGTGGTGGCGATGGCGCGGCGGTTGTCGTCGTTGTCGATGCTCGGGACGATCGCGTAGAGCGCGTCGCGACCGGCCGGACGGGAGATCTGCCCGAGCGCGTCGGCGGCGATGGCGATCTGCGTCTTCTCCGGGCCGAAGGTCTTGGCGGCCGTGGCGAACGCCGGATCGGAGCCATTGAGGGCGGAGATCAGCAGCGTCTCGGACTCCTTGGGGATGGCCACCAGCCCCGCCTCGGCAGCAGGCCACAGCGGCCGCTTCTCCGGCGTGAGCAGCGTGGTGACGAGCGAGCGCGCGCCCGGCGCGAACTTGAGATCGCCGATGACCTGCACGGCGGTGAGCTGCCAGGCGCGCAGCTGATCGGCGGCGCCGTCGGAGTTCTTCACGTCGACCGGCACGGCGAGCAGCGTGACCGCCTTGGGGCCGTAGCTCGGCGACTTCACCGCGCGGATGGCGTCGTGCACGGCGGTGAGCGTGCTGGCGGTCGCCGGCTTGGACGCCTGCATCTTGGTGAAGCAGGTCCACAGACCGTCGGCGACCGTCGGGTCGACGGCCTGACCGGCCATCGCCATGTCCTTGGCCGCCTGCGCCGCGTCGCGCGCCTCCTCGTTCCCCTTGTTGGACTCGCAGGAGCCGAGCGCCTTGGCGAGCGCCGGCGCGGTGCGCGCGTCGTGCATCCCGGCGAGCGAGTGCATCAGCTCCTTGCGCGTCTTCTCGTCGAGATCCGCCGAGACGTAGGTGTTCGTCATCGGCTGGACGATCACGTCGAGCAGCGCCGTGACCGAGGCGGCGCCCGCGTCGCGACCGGCGTTGCCGTAGGCGTCGTCGTAGAAGCCCTGCAGCCGCTTGATCGCCGCGACGCGGTCCTTCGGCTCGTCGAGCCGTTTCACCCAGGTCTTGGGATCGTTCTCGTCGGCGCACCCCACCAAGCTGGCGGTCACGAGCAGCGTGCCCGCCAATCCGAGCACCGAGGAAGCGGCGAAACGACGAGAAATGGCGGCAAATGAGCGAGTCATCGGGACAAGACGCTATCGTTCGACCTCGCTGGCCGGAACAAAAAAGCATTTCCTCGTCACGGGCGCACCGCGTCAGGCGCGTCGTCAGCCGAGGATCATCGACTCGTGCAGCAGCTTCCCCGTCCGGTAGCGCCGGAGGTTCCAGCGGTCGAAGAGCGGTGAGCTGGTCTCGTTCACCATGTGCTCGGCGATGCGCTTGCCCATGACCGGCGCCATCATGAAGCCGTGGCCCACGAAGCCCGAGGCCTGGATGAAGCCGTCGATCTCGTCGACCGGGCCGACGATGGGGTTGGCGTCCGGCGTGACGTCGTAGCAGCCGGCCCACTGGCGCAGCACCTTCACGTCGGCGAGGCGCGGGCAGGCCTCGACGAGGGCGCGCGCGTACAGGCCGAGGAAGGCGTGCGAGCTGTCCTGGTTCACGCCGGGGGGCACGCGCTGCTGGCTGATGCCGCCGACGATCTCGCCGCGGGTCGACTGGCTGAAGTAGAGCCCGTTGCCGAGGTCGGCGACCAGCGGCTTCAAGAACGGCTTGAGGGGCTCGGTGGAGCAGATCTCGTGGCGGTGCGGCTTGTTCGGCAGCTCGACGCCGACGAGGCGGGCGATCTCCGGTGACCAGGCGCCGCACGCGTTGACCACGCGGTCCGTCTTGATGATCGCGGTCTTGGTGCGCTTACCGCCGCTGCCGCTGCCGCCGCTGCCACTTGCCGCTGGCTCGCGGGCGTCGCGGACGACGACCCCCTCGATGGTGCTTCCGCGCGTCTCGAAGCCGACCACCTCGACGAAGGTGCGCACCTGCACGCCGAGCTTCCTGGCCCCCTCGGCGAACCCCCAGACGAATGGCCAGGGGAAGACGACGCCATCGTCCGGGTTGTAGCTGGCGGCGGTGATGCCGGTGACGTCGAGCTCGGGGACGACCTTCTTCGCTTCCGCCGGCGTCAGCATCCGGGTCGGCAGCCCGCAGCGGTTCTGCAAGGCGACGCTCGCCTCGATGGCCGACTGGCGCGCGGCGTCGCGGGCGACGAAGAGGTAGCCGCCCTGGCGGAACCAGACGTTGATCTTCATCTCGGCGGCGAAGTCCTGGCACATGCGGATGCTCTCCTGCATGAGCCGCACGTTCTCCTCGCTCGACCACTGCGCGCGCACGCCGCCGCCGTTTCGCCCGCTGGCGCCGCCGCACAGGTAACCGCGGTCGAGGACCACCACGTCGCGCACGCCGAGGCGGGCGAGCTGGTAGGCGATCGACAGCCCCATGATGCCGGCGCCGACGATGACGACGCTGGCCTTGCCGCCTTC
>JAMFST010001098.1 GCA_026225435.1 Labilithrix luteola | reverse complement strand
CTGTCTCAGTCCCAGGCCTCGCGCTGGCGGCTCGTCGTCGCCGGCGACTTCATCGATTTTCTCGGGATGACCATCCGCATCGACGGGGCGCGCATCTCGACCGTGCCGAGCGCCGAGGAGACCGAGCACGGGCTGGGAAACGCCGAGGACCACGCGCGCATCAAGCTGGAGCGCGTGCTCGCGCGCCACGCCAACGTGTTCGACGAGCTGGCCGCGTTCGTCGCCGACGGGCACGCCGTCACCTTCGTGCACGGCAACCACGACCTCGAGTTCCACTGGCCGGCGGTGCAGGCCACGCTCAAGGCGGATCTGCTCGCCCGGGCGCATACCGCTGGCCGCGTCGAGAGCGACGAGGCCGACGAGGCGTTCAAGGCGCAAATCGACTTCGCCCCCTGGTTCTTCTACCGCGACGGCATCGCCTACATCGAGCACGGGCACCAGTACGACCGCTTCTGCGCCACCGACCACGTGATGGCGCCGCTCTCTCCCCTCGATCCGCGCCGCATCGCCCGTGGCTTCTGCGACGTGCTGCTGCGCTTCGTGGTGCGCCCGACGCGGGGGATGAGCGAGCACGGGCACGAGGACATGGGGATGCTCGACTACCTGCGCTTCGCCGCGCGGCTCGGGCTGACCGGGATGGCCAAGCTGGGGATCCGCTTCACCCGGGCAATCCTCGAGCTCTTCCGCCTGCGTCGCAGTCACTTCGCCGAGGCGGCGCGGACGCTGCGCGCCGAGCACGAGCGGCGGATGGCGGCGCTCTCGGAGGCGACCCGCATCGGGCTCGACAGGCTGCGCGCGCTGGCGGCGCTGCAGTCGCCGCCCATCACCCGCAGCGTCAGCGGGATCCTCGCGAGCCTGCTTCTCGACCGGCTGGCGGTCGCCGCCGCGGGGTCGCTGACCTTGCTCATCCTCGCGATCTTCGTCGCGTCGCGCGGGAAGCTGGCCTGGTCGGCAGGGCTGGTGGTCGCCGCCTGGTACGGGGCGCACTGGTACTTCTCGCGCCAGAGGCAGCTCGACCCGCGCGACCAGATGCGCAACCAGGCGGGCAAGCTGGCCCGGCTGTTCCCCGCGGCATTCGTGGTCATGGGGCACACGCACGTGCCGGAGCGAGTGCCGGTCTCCGCCAGCGCGACCTCGACGGCCACCACGTACATCAACCTCGGGTCGTGGGCGGAGGAGGAAGAGACGGAGGGCGATGCCGCTCCCGGCGCCGATCCCGACACGTGGACGCTTGCGTTCCGGGCTGCGCGGACACACTTGGTGATCCGCCCGCTTGCGGAGGGGGCGGAAGCGGAGTTTCTGACCTGGGACCCCGACATGGGACCGAAGCGGTTCGAGAAGACGTAGCGAAGGGAGCCGGCCCGGCGGCCGCCACCAAGCGCACCTGGCGCGACTGGCTCGCCAGCCTGCGCGAGAGCCTCGTGCACACCCGGCGGACCCTCGCCCTGGTGGTGAAGGCGTCGAAGGGGGGCACGCTGCTGCTGGCGGTGACCACCCTGGCAGGGGCCGCACTGCCGCTGGCCATCGCCGTCGCGGGCAAGCGCATCGTCGACGCCGTCGTGGGCCACGATCGCGCCCTGGCGCTGCGCTGGGTGGCCATCGAGCTCGCGCTGGTGGTGCTGGCGGCGACGGTGCAGCGGCTGCTCGGCGTGGTGCGCACGCTCCTCGGCAACCGGCTGGGGATCGACGTGAACGTGGCCATCCTGGAGAAGGCGCTCACCCTCGAGCTGCCCGACTTCGAGGATCCCGACTTCTACGATCGCCTGGTGCGCGCCCGGCGCGAGGCCTCGTCACGCCCGGTGCAGCTGGTGAGCGACGCCTTCTCGCTCGTGCAGAGCGTGCTCACCCTGGTGGGCTCGATCCTGCTCCTGGTGCGCTTCCGCAGCTGGGCGTTGCCGGTGCTCCTCCTTGCGACCCTCCCGGCGACGATCGCCGAGATGCGCTTCGCCAAGGAGAGCTACAAGCTGCGCAACTGGCGCTCACCGGACTCGCGGCGGCTCTCGTACCTGGAGTTCGTCCTCGCCAACGACGCCCACGCCAAGGAGGTGAAGCTCCTCGGCCTCGGGCCGCTCTTCCTCGGCCGCTACCGCGATCTGTCGGAGCAGTTCTACGTCGAGGACCGCGCGCTCACGGTGAAGCGCGGGGTCGTCGGGCACGCGCTGTCGCTGCT
>JAMFST010001097.1 GCA_026225435.1 Labilithrix luteola | reverse complement strand
GGCCGCCTCCAGCGCCGCCTGGGTGATCGCGAGGGCGAACGGGCTGTCGTCGAGCAGCAGGATGTGACCGCGCGCGCTCACGAGATCACCGACGGGGCGGCGGGCGTGTGCAGATCGGCTAGTCGCTCGAGCGTCGCGAAGAGATCGCGCATGGCGATCGGCTTGTCGAGGAAGAGGTCCGCTCCCGCGGAGAGCGTCGCCTCGCGTGCCTCGGCCCCCGCGACGCTGATGGCGACGATGGGCAGGTAGGCGAGGGCAGGGACGCGCTTCATGCGCGCGATGAGCCCCGCGCCATCCTCGGCGGGGAGCAGGTAGTCGACGATGACCAGATCGTAGGCGCTGGTCGTCAGCTTGGTCCACGCGGTCTCGGCGTCCCCGGCGCGATCGAGGTGCAGCTCGGCCTTCTTCTGCCGGAAGTAGCGCGCGATCCCGTAGGCGAACAGGTCGTGGATGAAGTCACTGTCCTCGACCAGGAGCACGCGGTACGGGCCGGTGGAAGCTCGCCCATGCTCGGCGCGGGCGCGGGGGCGATCGTGGTCGTGCTCGAGGAGAGCGTCGAGCCGCGCGCGGCTCTCCACGCTCATGGCGATGAACTCGAGGAGCACACCCCCGAGATCGCCCGGCTGGTGGGTGGTCACCCGCTGCCCGACGACGCGCGCGTGGATGCCCACCGGCGCCATCAAGCGCGGGAACGACAGGTCGACCTCGACCCGCTTCCCCACCGGCCAGTCCTCGTTGGTGACGACGAAGACCGAGTGTCCGGTCAGCTCGCCCGCCTGGGTCACGAAGGTGGCGCCGTCGGCGCGCAGCTCCGCTCGCAGGAGCACCCCCGCGTCGCTGGTGCCCATCTTGCTGCTCTTCCTGCTGTCGTCGTCGTTCGATTTCATCCTCGCTCCGCTCGTCTCGACTCGAAGGCATAAGTGCCGGAGCGCGAGCGCACCTGGCGCCGCTCCGTCAGCAGTGAGCGGACCAGCGCCACCATCGCGGCGATGCCGTCCCCCTTGGACACGTGACCGTCGGCGCCGGCCGCCCGCGCGAGATCGGCGAGCTCCTCGTCCGGCATGCTGGAGCAGAGGACCACCGCGCTCTCCGGCTGGCCGACGCGCGCCTTCAGCCGGGCGCACAAGGCGTCCCCCTGGATGTCCGGCATGTTCACGTCGACGACGACCAGCTCGGGCCGCCACATCTTCACCAGGCTGTCGACCTCCGCCAGCGCCATGGCGATGCGCACGTCGAAGCCGGCGCCGGAGAAGGCCGCCTGCATGACCAGGAGCGCCGCCTCGCTGTCGTCGACGATGAGCACGCGACCGCCCGGCAGATCGCGCTCGGCCTGCTCCTCGGCGCTCCGCGGTGGCGGGTGGCGACTGAGCGGTGCATCGGGGAGGAGCCGGCGAAGCGTCTTCGGGAGATCGTCCCCCTGGGCCACCACCGCGTACGCCCCGGCGGTGAGCGCGAAGGTCTCGAGCTCGTCGCGCGCTCGGTCGCCGTGGAGCACCAGCGGCCAGCGATCCTTGGTCACCGAGCGCAACGCGCGCAGCCAGGCGTGCGTGCGTTCCTCCGCGGGAGCGTCCCCCGGCGGGCCAACGTGCACGACGATCAAATGGACAAGGTCGACCCCGAGCGCTTGCTCCACCTCGAGAGGGGAGGCGACGGCGACCACCTCGAACCCGATGCGGTCGAGGACCTCGCGCGTCTGCTCGCGATGGTGATCGTCCGCATCGACCAGCACGAGGGGACGCGAGGTGGAGAAGAAGTCGGAGATGCGCTCTTGCTCTCGTTTCATGTCTCTTTCGCTATTTTGAAGAGCTACGGGTGAAAAAGCGCGCGCGACCCATGCCTTACGGAAGACACGGTACTACCAAAATTTCGATTTGAGACGTTCTTGTGTTGCACGGTTGAACTGTCCGGGTAGCTTCAAGTTCGTTGCTGCTCTCTCGTCGGGGCGCGGTGTCACGTCCTTCGGGGGGAAGGGCGCCGCTGCCGCCATCGGCGTCGGAGATCACGGATGTTGTCGAGAGGCTCACGTCCCGATTGCAGGAGAGTGCTCCATGCCCAAGGCCGACCGAGGTGCTCCATCGTTTTCCACTGGCCGAGCGTCGGCGCCCGACTTGAGGGCCGGCTCGCTCTCCGCCGCCGGATTGCTCGGAATCGTGGGGCTTCTGGCGGCCTGCTCGTCCGACGGTGCCAGCACCGGCGGCAGCGCCGCGTCGCAGAAGGACACCGCAACGCAGGCCGACAGCCTCACCCAGACGGTCGATCCGCTGCACGAGAACCCCTCGTCGTCCTCGTTCGATCCCTCGGCGGGTCCGACCACCACGGACACGCCCATCGGCCTGGCCTTCGAGATCGAGAACGGCGTCGGCAAGCCGGTCGACGTGCGCGCCGGGCAGACCTTCTTCATCAACCAGATCGACATTCGCGCGTTCCAGGACACGACGGTCGACGAGGGTATTTCGGCAATCACTCGAACAGGCGATTTTGCCCGCCTGCAGTGGAAGGGGCTGCAACAGGAGGACCAGTCGCCGCTCGACAGCCAGAACGCCGACGGCACCTACACCCAGCGCCGCTTCTTCCGCGACGCCACCTGGATGGAGAGCGAGAGCCTCTTCGCCGTCGAGCAGGTCGACAGTCGCGGAATCCCGCTCGGTCTGCCGCTGGTCATGAGCACCGGCAAGGGGGACAAGCGCGGTCCGTCGGACAGCTTCTGGGTGCGTCGTTTCCGCGGGATCCAGTGGATCTACGACTGCGCCACCACCACCACCTGCCCGGGCGCGACGAGCTTCCAGGAAGAGGCGCTCGTCGAGCTGCGCAACTCCATGCACCCGGACCAGACCTTCCGCATCCACCCGCAGGCAGCGGCGCTCAAGGTGGTCTGGTCGGCGAATCCGGAAAAGCCGTACACCATCCCACTTACCCAGGTGCCGCAGCCCGAGTGGGACTACGGCTTCAAGATCGACGTCGACGCGCTCACCCCGCCGCAGAGGAACGGCACCTATGCGCCGGGGACCGATATCGAGTTCCAGATCACCCTGCGTGACGGCGCCGGAAAGCGCCTGCACGACGCGGGCTCGTTGCCGAAGTATCCCGAGGCCGCCCCCGACGCGTCACCGTCGGGCATCACCTACTACCGCGCCTTCTACGATGCGACGACCACCTACTACCGGCGCAAGCACCGGGAGCGGAACTTCATCTCCACCTTCGAGGGGCCGGCGCAGCTGATCCAGCAATCGCGCTCCCTCATCCCGACCGAGAACTTCCTCGTCGGGCCGGACGTGCAGACGATCGCGACGCCGCCGACCGACGGCTACTACGCCTTCATGCGCATCTTCCCCACGGCGACGACGACGTTCGGCGGAGGCTTCGACCCCACGCACGCCGCCTGGGCGAACGACGTCCCCGACACCTGGACCTACCACGTCCCCGACGACGCGCCGGCCGGCACCTACCTGGTCACCACCAAGGCGCGCCGCGTGTATCTCGGCCAGGATATCCCCTACACGAGCGTGATCAACGTGCAGGTCGGCACCCCGATGCCGACGACCACCCCGGTCCCCACCGGCAACTGCGGCAACTGCCACCAGGAGGACTCGTCGCTCTCCATCGTCAACCACGCCAACGCGCGCCTCGACAGCTGCACCGGCTGCCACGTGCCGCTCGGCTTCGAGCTGGAAGGGCCGATCTACGTCCGCACCCACTTCCTCCACTCCCGTTCGCGCCGCTTCGAGGCGCCGCTCGCCGAGTGCAAGACGTGCCACTTCGAGGCGAGCAGCATCCAGCGCACCAGCAAGAGCGCCTGCCTCTCCTGCCACAAGTCGTACCCCGATTCACACGTCAAGAAGTTCGGCCCGATCGACAACATGTACGTCGGCGGCGACTTCGACAGCTCGTTCCAGCAATGCACGTCGGAGTGCCACACCACGCACCCCGATAGCGGGCTCTGACCCTCGCCTGACGCGCCGGGTCAGCGGGGTCGACCCGGCGCAAATTTTCGTCTGTTGATTTGAACCTTCGCGGTCGCATCGAATGGGTCGTTCGCCAGTTGCGAACGGCCCGTTTTTAATCAATCTTGGCCGCGCCACTTTCCGGAGACACGAAGATCGTCCATGCCCAGCGTCAAGCTCACGCCCTCCCGGTCCAGCGACAAAGATCCCGCGCGCGCCGCCGAGGAGCTCCTCTCGAAGCTCGGTTCCGAGACCCCCAAGCTGGCGGTCGTCTACGCCTCCCACGATCGTGATCTCGGCGCGCTCACTGCGGCGCTGCGGGCACGCTTGCCCAAGGAGAGCCGCATCATCGGCGGCACCACCAACGGCGAGATCGATAACCAGGGGCTCCACGACGGATCCGTCGTCCTCGGCTCGTTGACCGGCGATTTCGAGGTCGGCGTGGGCTTCGGGCGCGGCCTGACGAAGGACGCCATGAGCGCCGGCGCGGCGGCGATGCAGCAGGCCTGCGAGCAGCTCGGCGTCAAGCCGTACGATCTGAACGCGCGCAAGCACGTGGGTCTCGTGCTCGACGACGGCACGCGGCAGATGAAGGAGGAGCTGCTCCTCGGTGTGATGGAGAAGAACCAGCAGCTGGTGGTCGTCGGCGGCGGCGCCAGCTCGCCGTACGGCGCCGAGAAGCTCCCGGCGTTCGTCGCCGCGGACGGCGAGACGGACACCGACGCGGTGGTCACCGTCGTCTTCTCCACCGATGCACCCTGGGGCGCGCTGCGGTCGCACTGGTACCACCCGACCGGGCGCACCATTCGCATCACCAAAGTAGGTGCTCAGCCCACCATCGTTCAGGAGATCGACGGCAAGCCGGCCGCTGCCCACTACGCCGAGCTGATCGGCGTCGGCGTGGACGACCTCGAGTTCGGCAAACCGAACGGCTTCTCCGCCATCCCTGCGGCTCTGCGCGTCGGCCGCGAGTACTTCCTCCGCGCCCCGTGGAAGGTGACGCCCGACGGCTCCATCATGTTTGCCAATACCTTCGAAGAAGGGCAGGAGCTCGAGCTCGTGAAGATTGGTAATGCTGTAGAGGAGACTCGTAAATTCTTCACCGAGGAAGTGCCTCGCCGGGTGACCAATCCCACCGCGGGGCTGTTCTGGAACTGCAGCGGGCGGATGTGGGTGGCGCAGTCGCTCGGTGTGGTGGACCCGCTGATGGCCACCTTCGCCGACGCGCCCCCCTGCGTCGGCCTCAACGCCGACTTCGAGATCTACTGCGGGTTCAACATCAACACGACCCTGACCTCGCTCGTCTTCGGGGCGGCGTGAGCGATCCGACCAGCGGCGGTCCCACGGCGGTCGAAGCGGAGCTGACGCGGCAGATCGAGGAGCTCACCGCGCAGAACAAGGTGCTCGAGGAGCAGCTCTCGGTGCGCGCCGCCGTGGCCGCGCGCGCCATCGCGAGCTACCAGCAGCGCGCCTTGCAGATGGAAGTGATCCGGCAGCAGAACGACGATCTCGATCGTCTCGCCGCCGAGCTGGCCATCTCCAAGCGGGTGGAGGAGGAGCGCTCGAAGGACATCGAGGCGTCGGCGCGCCTGAAGAGCGAGTTCCTCGCCAACTTCTCCCACGAGATCCGCACCCCGCTGAACGGGATCCTCGGCTACTGCGATCTCCTCTTGCGCGAGGAAGGGCAGCGGCTCACCTCGCACGGCCGGCGCGATCTCAACGTCGTCAAGACGAACGCGCGCACCCTCCTGGCGCTCATCAACGACATCCTCGACCTGTCGAAGATCGAGGCCGGCCGGGTGCAGGTGGTGCAGGAGCCGGTCGACGTGCGGCAGCTCGTCGAGGAGTGCATCGCCACGGTCAAGGAGACGCTCAAGGGCAAGGACGTGCTCCTCGCGGCCAGCGTGAGCGACGGCGCCGCCGGCATCATCACCGACGGCCTGAAGCTGCGGCAGCTGATGCTGAACCTCCTGTCCAACGCCGCCAAGTTCACCGACGGCGGCGAGATCAACGTCGAGGCGGTGGTCAGCCCGGCGGGCAAGTTCGTCCTCTCGGTCGAGGACACCGGCATCGGCATCCCGCCGGCGGCGCTGCCGCTCATCATCGAGAAGTTCCGCCAGGTGGACGGCTCGGCGACGCGACGGGTCGGCGGCACGGGGCTCGGCCTGGCCATCGTCCGCGAGGTGAGCCGCCTGCTCGGCGGAGACGTCGTGGTCACCAGCACGCTCGGACGCGGCTCGAAGTTCACCATCACCCTGCCGATGACCGGCGGGATTGGAGACATGCTCGCCGACCGCGCGCTGCCCGTGTCGATCTCCTCGCGTGCCCCGGTGGCCGAGGACACGCTGGTCCTCATCGTCGACGACGACGCGATGATCCAGCAGCTCGTCGGCGGGCACCTGGAGCGCGCCGGCTTCCGCGTGGCGCACGCCTCCGATGGCGTCGAGGCGTTGCTCGTCGCCCGCGCCCAGCGCCCCTCGGCCATCCTCCTCGACCTCCACCTGCCCAAGCTCGATGGGTGGAGCGTCCTCGGCGCGCTCAAGGCCGACGCCGCGCTGGCGAAGATCCCGGTCATCATCCTCTCAGTCGAGGAGGACCGCGCGCGCGGGTTCTCCTTCGGCGCCTGCGACTACCTGGTCAAGCCGGTGGAGGGGGACCAGCTGGTCACCGCCGTGCGTCGCGGGATGGGCAGCAGCACCGGCGACATCCTGGTGGTCGACGACGACGCGCAGACCCGCGAGCTGGTGAGCCGCACCTTGCGCGCCGCCGGCTTCGTCAGCGCCGAGGCGCGCGACGGGGACGAGGCGATCCTCAAGGCGCGCGTGCTCAAGCCGGCGCTCATGCTGCTCGATCTGGTGATGCCGCAGGTCGACGGCTTCGAGGTTTTACGGGCGTTGCGGGCTTCCGGCTCGGACATCCCGGTCATCGTGCTCACCGGCAAGCAGCTGTCGCTCGAGGAGCAGCGCATGCTCCGCGAGGGGATGGCGCGCGTGGTGCAAAAAGGTGGGCTCGCGCTCGAGCGGCTGGTCGAGGACATCGGCCACACGCTCCTGCAGCGGCGGGCGACCTCCGGCATGAAGCTACCGCGCATCCTCTACGTGGAGGACTCGGCGCAGAACCGGGACATCGTGCGCCGCTACTTGCAGGGGGAGTACGAGATCCTCGAGGCGGAGGACGGCGAGCACGGCCTCGAGCGTGCCCGTCGCGAGCTGCCGGCGCTCATCTTGATGGACCTGTCGCTCCCGCGCATCGACGGCTGGGAAGCGACGCGTCGGCTCAAGGGGGATCCAGCGACGAAGCACATCCCGGTGGTGGCGCTCACCGCACATGCCAGTGCGGAGGATCAGGCGCGCGCGCGGGCGGCCGGCTGCGAGGGCTACCTCACCAAGCCGATCGAGCGCGAGGTCTTGCTCATGAACATCCAGCGGCACCTCGACGCCGCCGCAAACCTCGCAGCCAGCGCCGCCAGCTAGACCTCTTCGCGCTTGAGGAGCACCTTTCGCCGCTGCGGGTCCATCCGCAGCGCGATCACCTTCTCGCGCTCGATGACCACCGTGCCGGGCGCGCCGCCGCGCGGCTTCTTCAGGTACTTGCGCGCGGTGTACTCCACGTCGACGACCGCCTCGTCGCGCGCGTCGGAGAAGTGCGCCGCCAGGAGCGCGGCGTCGGCGAGCAGCTCGCCGGTCACGCCGGCGCCACGTCCCGACGGCACGATGACGTGCGCGCCCGTGCGCCCCTTGGCGTGCAGCCAGAGATCGTGCGGCCGCGCGAGCTGGAAGGTGAGCCGGTCGTTCTTCTCCGCCCCCTTGCCGACGAGGATGCGCACGCCGTCCTCGCGCACGAAGGCGCGATACGGGACGGCCGGGACAGCCGGGACGTCCTTCGCCCCCGAGCGTGCGCGCGCTCGACCGCCGCCCCCCTCGGCGTCCACGGAGACGATCTGCACATCGCGCGGCGCGACGCTCTTCGCGCGAGCAGCCAGCGCCTCGATCTCCGCGAGCGTGAAGCCCTGCGCCTCGCCCGTTCGCGCCTCCAGCTCGCCCTTGAGCGCCGCCAGCCCGGTCAGCTGCGCGAGCGTCTCGGCCAGCCGCGCCTCGGCGATCGCCGCCCCCTTCTTCAGCCGCCGCGCCCGCGCGAACATCGCCTCCACCTGCGCCCGCGCCGGACGAGCCGGATCGAGCGGCACGATCAGCGGTCGCGGCTCCCCCGACGACCAGTCGGTCACCTCGAGCTTGGTCGCGCCGCGCGGGGCACGGGAAGCCTCGGCGACCAGCCAGCTGGCCTGCGCGGCGAGCGCGTCGGCGTCTCCGATGCGGGCGAGATCCCCCTCCACCGCCAGCGCTCGCTTGCGCAGCCGTGCGATCCCCTGGTCGACCGCCCGGGCGATCGCCACCCGCCGCGCCACCACCGCGGACGTCGCTAGCCAGGGGCCGAGCCGCCGCCCACGCTCTTCCAGATCGGCGCGCGACGGATAGGTCGCGAGCTCGTTCGCCGCTGGCTCGGTCTCGTCCGGGGCCGGCCG
>JAMFST010001096.1 GCA_026225435.1 Labilithrix luteola | reverse complement strand
GTCCCGTTCTTCGCCGACGTCGTCAGCTTGACGATGTTGATGTCCGACTCGAGCCAACCGGTGGCGGAGCTGACGTTGGCGTAGTCGCCGCCCGAGCCCGCGATCTGCCAGGTATTTCCCGACCCGCCGAGGATGGTTCCCCAGAGCGACGGCGCGCCCGCGAACTTCACCAGGTGCTCGCCCACCGCGATCGTACCGGTCAGCGACGACACGGTCAGCGTCGAGCCCGAGAGCGAGCCTTGAAACGAGCTCGCCGCCGGCGGGTTGTTCACCGAGTACACGCCCGAGCGGATCGTGCCGGGAGCGAACTTGTAGTTGGCCGTCGCGTTCGCGCTCGCGTCGGACCAGCCTGACGTCGGGCTGTCGGTGCTGGGGTCGCCGTTGAAAATCCACGTCGTGTTGCCGGCGATGAGCTGAACGTTGTCGAGGTAGAACGCCGCGTTCCCAGCGCCGTTGTTCTGCATCGAGAATTTGTAGTAGTTGAAGGCCGAAGCGAGCCCGAAGTGGCAGAGCGGGATCTGAATACCGGTGTTCCACTGTCCGGCTTTGAACGGTCCGACGCCCGGGACCGTCTGCAGATCGTCCACCGCGGTGTTCAGTTGCAGGTCGTCGCCCGTCGAGCGCGCGGCGTGGCCGGAGAGGGAGATCGCGCTTCCGGCGGGCGGCTTGATGTCGAGCTGGATCTTCGTGTAGCGGGAGATGTCGAGCCCGTTCGGCGGCGACGCGCCCCAGTTGGTTGCCTGCTGCCAGCCCGAAGCGACGTCGACCAGCAGATCGTACTGGTGCCCAGCTTGCGGGGAGGTGGTGTCCTTGTACTGGTCGGGCGGGCTTCCGCTGCCGTAGCTGTAGTCGTCGGACGCCGGCCACGACGTCGTGTCCACCACGCCGTTGCTGTACATCACGAGCGGAGGTCCTGGCGTCTTGCCCACGCCGGCGTCTGCGCCCGAATCCGCGCCGTTCGGAGCGCTCGCGTCGCCCGGAGGGCTCGGCTTGCCTGCGTCGTTCGCGACGTCGGTGCCCGCGTCGCCCGGCGCGACGACACGACCGCCGCCGTCGGTTTCGCCGTCGGATTGACTGCTACCTCCGCAGGCACCGGGAGCGAGCGCGAGCAGCAGCGACATCAACCCCAACCGAAACGGCGCTCGCGCTGCTTGAAGGTCGCCGTTCATCAGGGAAGGATGCCCGACCCGAGTGGTTCAGCCAACCTTCGCACGTCCACCGAGCTCGTCCGAACGACGTATCCCGCGCGTGGCCGAGCACAGGACCCGTGGAGCGCGTCGATCCCGGAGAGACGCTGGATGGCGCCTGGCCTAGTGTTCAACCGGATCGTTGTGGACAGCAATCGGTTGGGCGGGATACCGGCGAAGAATATGCAGCATGATGAGCAGGGCCGGGACGGAGGCGAAGATTGAGAAGCCGTAAAAACCAATCCAGCCGAGTTGTTTTTGCATTGGACCGGCACCGCCATCCACCAAACGGGGAATCAGGGTCGCTAGGGATGAGAGGAGGGCGTACTCGGTGGCGACCTGGGTTGATGAGCAAAGCTGGGAGAGGAAGGCGAGGAAGGCGGCGCTCGCCATCGCTGCGGAAAAACTGTTGGCGATGATTTTCAGATAGAGAATCGCCACGCTACCGCCAGACAAGGCCAAGGCGAAATACAGGCTCATTGCCAGCGCTTGCACGATACCTGTCAGCACCAGGGCTCGTTTTGCGCCCATTTTGGAAACCAGCCACCCTCCGAACGCCATCCCGGCCAGTGTCGCGGCCAGATTGGGCAGGCCGATCGCTTTACCGACTGTAGCGTTACTGAATCCGAGCTCGCGGTAGAATTTCGGGGTCAGGCTGCCGGCCAGCCCTTCGCCGAGATTGAACAGCGCCGTGAACGCCAACGCCCAGCGCAGGTCCGCGCGGGATAGAAAATGTCTGAATGGGCCGATGACGGCTGTGCCGATGCGCTCCCGCCACGAGAATCGCGGTGACGCTGCTTTATCGATTTCAACCGGATCGGTCGGCGCGGGCGCCAGGATGGTTGGTAATATGCCGGCAGCCAGCGCAATGCCCGCGACCGCATAGGCTACATGCCAACTGCTGTACTGCGCTAGCCAGATTACGCCAGTGCTGGCGGCCAGCATCGCGATTCTGTATCCCCAGATATAGAAGGCCAGCGCGATGCCTTGTCTATCGGAGGGAAATAAGGCGATCCGCCAGGCATCGATCGCGATGTCTTGGTTGGCGGATAGAAATGCCACCAGCAAAGCAATCAACATCATCAGTGCCGGGGCCGTGCCCGGATCGCAAAACGCCAACGCCATGCAGAAGAAACCCAGCAATGGCTGGGTTAGTAAGAGCCAGCCGCGCCAGCGCCCGAAGCGCCGGACCGGCCAGGGTAGCGCCCCATGATCCAATATGGGCGCCCAAAGGAATTTCAAACTGTAGGGGAGGCCGATCAGGGAAGCGACGCCGATTGCGCTTACATCCGCGCCACGCACCGCCATCCACTGTTTTAGTGTAAATCCGGTTAACAACAATGGCAGCCCGGAGGAAAAACCGAGGGCCGCCATGATCGCGAGAGGGCGCGAGAGACGCTGCTTCAATGTGCGCTTCGAGCGAACAAACGGTTAAGCGCTTTCTGATTCGCTTTTGCAGCCCTCGATGTAGGAAAGCGCCTGTTCCAGCGACATGCTGCGTGGTGGCACCAGAATCATCGCATCATCTTTGCTCAGATCGGTCGGTCCGTCCATCCGCAGCTGCCAGCTCGGGGATTGGCCGATTGACCCGTGGGGGCGCGCTGGCGAGACCTGTTCCAGTTGCTCGCCGCCGCACCGACACCGGACATCGCAGGGCTCCTTGCGCACCTCGCCGCCGTCCGCGACGGGGTCGGCGGCGCCCGTGAGCGATTGAGCGCCGCGCTCCTTCACCGTCGCCCACACGTTGCGCGCGCAGAGCGGCGACTTCCGCGGCGACGTCGCGCCCGAGGAGCTCGCGCGGTACTGCCTCCACGCGCTCACCGCGGCGAACCGTTTGCGCTCGAAGGCGGCGGTTCGCCGGCTCGTCGAAGTCACGCTGGCGGGGTTACGCCCCGCGCGCTGAGCTATCGCCTGGCGACGTGATCGCGCATTTCCGTACCGAGTAGAAGGCGCTGATCTGGCAGGAGCGGTATCGGCGGTAGCGAGCGCGCTGTTCGACGCGTTGAGCCGGAGGCGGAGCGTCGCGCCGCTGATGTCGTCGCTTCTCGAGGACGTGACCGCCACGTGCTGGCTAACGCGTTGCGTCGGCATTTTGTCCGCCGTCCGCCGGGGATGCCTCGCGCTCCGCGTGGTAAACCATCGACACAACGTGGTCGCGCAGACGAGCCCCAAACGGAACCTCGCGGTCACGGCGGCGCCCGGCGCGTTGCCGGACTACCGCGCGCTCGTCGAGGCTGCCGGCGACATCATCTACACCCTCGACTTCGAAGGTCGCTTCACCTTCGTGAACTCCGCCGTCGCGCGCGTGCTCGGCTACGCGCCGGACGAGGTGCTCGGGGCGCGCTTCACCGAGTTTCTCACCGCCGAGAGCGCGCAGATCGCGCTGCGCCACTTCGGTCAGGGGCTCACCGATGCGGAGAGCACGCCCTTCTTCGAGGTGGAGGCGCGACGCAAGGGGGGCGGCACGGTGCACCTCGAGATCCGTGCCGGCAGCTTGCTGCGCGACGAGGTGCTCGTCGGGCGCCAGGGGATCGCGCGCGACATCAGCGAGCTGAAGGCGCTGCAGTCGGCGCTGTCGCAGCGCGCGGCGCTCTTCGAGGAGCGCATGCGCACCGCGCTCGGCCTCTACGCGCGCATCGCCGATCTCGCCGGCGAGAGCTCGAGCGATCCGATGTCGTCGGCCCACGCGCTCGGCCAGATGCGCGACGCGGTGAAGCAGGCCTGCGCGGACAAGATGGGGCTCACGGCGAGCGATCTGCGCATCGTCGAGCTCCTGTCGAGTGGCTACTCCAATCGCGAGATCGCGGAGGCCGTGTGCCTCAGCCCGCACACGGTGAAGGATCACGTCGCGCGGATCCTGCAGCGGCTCGGCGCGCGTCGCCGGGCGGAGGCGGTCGCCGCGGCGCTGAGGCTCGGGCTCATCTCGGCGCGCGCGTGAGCCTCGCGAGGCCCCCCCGTTCGGGGGGACAATACCCCGCTTAGGCCGATTGTCGCGCGCAGAGCGGCCGCGGATACTCCTTCGAGCCCCCGAGCTACGTGCGTCTCGCTGCCCAGCCGGCGCGCGGCGCGATTCGGGGAGAACCGAAGGAGAAGACTCGTGCAACACGTCGATCGGTCACGTTCGAAGAGCGTCGGCATCTGGCTCGCGGCGCTCGTCGGCTCGATGGCCGCCGTCGCCGCGTGCGGCGGAGACGACGCGAGCCCGGCGAGCGCCGGCGCCTCCGATGCGAGCCTGCCGGATGCATCCACACCAGACGCGTCGATGACCGGGCCCGACGCGGCGACCGGTGCGCCGGACGCTGCCCCCGACGCGACCACGGGCGCCCCCGATGCGGCCTCCGACGCGGGCGCCGACGCCTCCGACGGCGCGACGGCGGGCTGGCCGACCGATCTGCTGCCCGCGTCGGACGCGACGCAGGTCGACCCGAGCGAGTTCCTCTCGACCGATCAGCTGCAGGCGTGGCAGGTCGATCTCGACGGCCGCGGTCTGCGCGCGACCGGAGGCACCGCGCACGAGGCCTTCATCGACGCGCTGCACGACCGCCTCGTCAGCGCGGGCATCACGCAGCTCCGCTTCGAGCCGGCGACGCTGTCGCAGTGGTCGGTCGACTCCTGGTCCCTGGCGGTCGCGAGCGGGCCGAGCGCCGGCAGCGTGCAGACCGCGTCGTACGTCCCCTACTCGGGGACGACGCCGGCAACCGGGATCACCGCGCCGCTCGTCTTCCTCGCCGACGGCGCGACACCGGACGCCTCGGTCGCGGGCAAGATCGTCCTCTTCGACGTCGTCGAACAACCGATTCCGCTGGCGTACTTCGAGCAATTCGCCGCCTACACCTACGATCCGCAGCAGACCGTCTCGCCGTCGGATATCTACGCGCGGTCCTACCTCTCCATGCCGACGCCGACCCTCGACGCGCTGCAAGCGGAGGGGGCGGCCGGGGCCATCGCGATCATCGAGGCGCCGTACGCCACGGCGAAGGGGGCCTACTACCCCTACGACCGCGTGCTCCGCGCCATCCCCTCGGTCTTCGTGGACCAAGACGCGGGCGCAAGTCTCAAGGCGCTCGCCGACGGCACCACGCAAGTGCAGCTCACGCTGCCGGCGACCGTCACGCAAGTGCAGACGCGCAACCTGATCGGCGTCATCCCCGGCGCATCCGACGAGATCACAGTCATCAACAGCCACACCGACGGCACCAACGGGATCGAGGACAATGGCCCGAACGCCATCGTGGCGATGAGCCAGTACCTCGCGCGCTTGCCGCAGGCGTCGCTGCCGCGCACGATCATGGTGCTCTTGACGAGCGGTCACTTCGCTGGCGGCGTCGGCGCCGAGGCGTTTCTCACGACGCACGCCTCCGACGGGCTGCTCGCGCAGATCGCCTCGGTGCTGACGGTCGAGCACCTCGGCGCCCAGGAATGGCTCCCCGACACGAATGGCTTGCTCGCCCCCACCGGCAAGCCGGAGCTCGGCGGAATGTTCATGCCGAACGTCCAGGCGCTCGAGGACGCGTCCTACTCGATGTTGCAGCTCGCACAAGCCGCTCCCGCCTTCGTCATGACGCCGACGAACCCGAGCGGGACAGGCGACGCCGACAATCCGGTGTGGCCGGGCGAGGGGCAATACTTCTGGGGAATCGGGCAGATCCCGGACGTGAACTACATCACTGGGCCCTCCTACCTCCTGAACGCGGGGGTCACCACCGCCGACAAGGTCGACTACGACCGGATGCGCCGCGAGACCGTCGCCTTTACCCAGATGCTCCTCGAGCTGTCGCAGGTGCCGGCGGCCTCCCTGCGGGCGGTGAAGCCGTGACGCCGCGTTCGTTCGCGTCGGCCGCGCTGGCTTTCGTGCCGGCGCTCGCGCTGGCAGCGTGCAGCGACGCCGGATCCGGGCACGACGCACCGGAGCCGACGGCGCCGCTCGCGCCGACCTTGCCGGCGGAGCTGACCGTGACGCAGCCGACGGTGTGGGTTTGCCACCCGGGCCTCGACGGCTCGCCGTGTACGGAGGGTGGCCTCGACGTCATCCACGAGACGGCAGGCGACGATGCGGGGCCGGACGAGCCGTTCCAGCCGGCGGCCGATCCGCCCATCGACTGCTTCTACGTGTACCCGACGGTCGAGGTGTCTCTCCTCTTTTCGAACCTGCCGCTCGTGCTCTCGGAGAGCACCATCCACGATTCGGTGAAGGCCGTCACGCGGGCGCAGGCCGCGCGCTTTGCGTCGGTCTGCCGCCTGTACGTGCCGCTCTACCGACAGGCGACGCTCCTCTGGGAGGGGATCTCGCTTCTCGACTCGTTGACCGCGCTGCTTACCGGTGCGCCACCGTCCACCCTCGCCGAGAGCGACATCGCCTCCGCCTGGCACGACTACCTCCTCCACGACAACCAGGGGCGCGGCGTCATCCTTATTGGGCACTCGCAGGGGGCAGCGCTGCTCACCACGCTCATCCAGAATGAGATCGACGGCACCTCCGAGCAGGCGAGCCTCGTGTCGGCGCTGCTCTTCGGCGGCAACATCCTCGTCCCTGCGCCGGGCGCTTCGCCCCTCGACGACGCCGGCGCTTATCAGGGGGACTTCCCGCACCTGCCGCCTTGCACGAGCGACACGCCGACGGGCTGCATCGTCGCCTACTCCGACTTCGCGGCTTCCGAGGGCGTGCCGCCGAGCGGCGGATTCGGGCGGAGCACCAACCCGAACGAGCAGGTCCAGTGCACCAACCCCGCAGACCTGCTGCACGCGCTCCTCACCGGCCAGAGCTCCGACCCTACTCAGCCGACCTTCCTCCATCCGTACATTCCTACGAAGCAGCTCGTCGGCACCGCGCTGCCGCTCATCATCCCCGAGTCGGAGCTCCCCGACGCGTCGGCTGGGTTCGTCGCTTTCCCCCAGCGCCTCCAGGGTTCGTGCCAGTACAGCGCGCCCGACAACGCGAGCTGGTTCCAGGTGACCGACACCGACCCGGGCGGGTACAACTGGCAGCTACCCGCCTCCTCGGGGCAGCTCGGGCTGCACGTGATGGACATGAACCTGCACACCGGCGAGCTCGTCGCGCTGGCG
>JAMFST010001095.1 GCA_026225435.1 Labilithrix luteola | reverse complement strand
TACCTGCCGACCCTCTTCGCCACCGGCGCGCCTTCCGTGCAGACGCCGTCGAGCGACACCTATCCGACCGTCGCCTGGGAGCTCCAGCTGACCCTGAGCGTCCCCTTCTACGACGGCGGCCTTCGCTACGGGCAGGCCAAGGAGCGCAAGGCGCTGGCCGACGAGGCGCAGACCGCGCTCGACGGTGCCATGCGGCAGGCGCGCTCCGACGTCCGCGTCGGCTACCAGGCGCTCGAACGCGCCGACGCGGCGCTCGTCTCGTCGCGGGAGGCGGCCAAGTCGGCCAAGGACGCGCTCGACCTGGCGAACATCGCCTACCGCGCGGGCTCGGTCACCAACATCGAGGTCATCGACGCGGAGAACGCCTTCCGCGACGCCGAGGTCAACGCCGCGGTCTCCGAGGACGCAGCGCGCCAGGCACGGCTGGACGTGCTCGCCGCCACCGGCGTCTTTCCCTGACGAGCCGTCTTCCCGTAATGCTGGAGGGATGAACGAAGGAGAGCGGGACAGCGAGACGCAACCGGAGCCCGATCCGGAGCTGCAGCCGGCGCCGGAGCCCGCGCCTTCGCAGTCGCAATCGCTGTCCCCCGCCGCGCGGCGAACGCGGACGATGGCGCTGGTGGGCGCGGCGGCGGCGGTGGCGCTCTCCTTCGGCGGGTACGTGGCGTGGCGCCACTCGACGACGCACGCGCAGGTGCAGTCGGCGATGCCGGCGTCCACCTTCCTCGCCATCTCGCTCGATCTGAAGCTGCTGCGCGGAGCGGAGTGGTTCTCGCGCCTCACCGAGAACGACGCCGGCAAGCTCGTCGGCCTGGCGAACCTGAAGTCGCTCTGCGGCTACGACGCGACGTCGTACGTCGACTCGATCGACGTGGCCATCCCCGAGAAGGGGGGGCACGGCGACTTCGGGGTGGTGATGCAGGCGAAGGAGCACCCGCTCGACGATGAGGCGCTGGTCGCGTGCGCGAAGAAGCTGGCGACGATGCACAGCTCTCCCGCGGCTCCGGGCGCGGCGCCGGCGCAGCCCGTGGTCCAGGAGCGCGACGGGTTCTCCATCCTCCAGCAAGACGGCACCGCGCGCTTCGCCATGCGCCCCGGCGGTCCGTACCTGACCGGGCGTGGCGCGTGGCTCGAAGCGATGGTCGACAGCGCGTCCGGCAAGGCGCCGTCGCTCGACTCCAGCACCGAGCACGCGTCGCTGCGGCGCGCGGCGGTGAAGGCGCTCCCGGACACGTCGCCGGCGGCGATCGTCGTCTCCACGCTGCTCCCCCCCGACGTGCGCGCCAGCGTGCGGGCGGAGATGGCCGGCGAGACCGACGCGACCTCGGTGGCGGCGATGGACGGGGTGCTGGGCGTCTCCGGCGTCGGACTCGCGCTGGGGACGCGCGGCCCCGAGGTGCGGCTCCCCGACGGCGGGGTGGACCTGACCGCCGAGCTGGCGGACGTCGCGCTGGAGCTGCACTGCGAGTCCGCCCAGGCGTGCGCGGAGGTGGTGTCGCTCATCGAGCACAAGCGCGACAGCTTCTCCGGCGACATCCGCGTGCGCATGCTCGGCCTGGAGACGGCGGTGGAGTCGATCGTCGCCGCCGCCGACGGCAACGCCGTCCACGTGTCGCTCCACTTCAACCCCGAGCGGGTGGTGAAGGCACTGGCCCGCTTCGGCTTCGGTGGCCGCCCCCAGGCACCGCCGGCGCCCCCTCCGCCGATGCATCCGCTCCCGGGAGCCGCCCTTCCGTCCGCGCCGCCGCCTTCTTCTGGCGCGGCAGGTGGAGGTGGGTTTGCCGGCGACGACCCCAATCCCTCGCCCTTTGGCGCCCCGAGCACGCCCTCGCCGCCCGCTAGCGCGAGCACGAAGCCCCCGGCTCACTGACCGGCGCGACCCGCGAATTGGACCAATCGGTCGCCGGGCCCTTGCATCCCCGGGACATGTGTTATTTTGGTCCGTCCACAGAGGAGAAGTTCAGATGGCCGCGAACATAGTCGAGCTGACGGACGCCAACTTCGACAAGGAAGTGCTCGAATCCCAGACGCCGGTGCTCGTCGATTTCACCGCAACGTGGTGCGGCCCCTGCAAGATGCTGGCGCCCATCGTCGAGAAGATCGCCGATGAGTACAAAGGTACGTACAAGGTGGGCAAGCTGGACATCGACGATGCCCCCGGCATCACCCAGCGCTACGGCATCCGCGGCGTGCCGACCGTCATGGTCTTCAAGGGCGGGCAGAAGGCCGGCCAGCACGTGGGCGTGACCAACAAGGAAAACCTCGTCAAGCTGCTCGGCGGCTGAACGCTGCTGAAGAAGCTGCTGACGGTTTCCGAGACGATTCGAGAGGCGCGGCGATCCGTTCGTCGCGCCTTTCTCGTTCCATTGCATCTGCCGCTCCCATGAGCCCTCAGCGACCGCCAGCTCGACGAGCCATGTCACGCTTCCTGCGCGTGTTCGTGCTCGTGACGGCGAGCGCGCAGCTGGTGTTCCTGGTCGCGGCGCACGAGGCGGCACGCCGGCTCGGCATCGAGCACTCCTGGCTCCTGGCCGCGGCGCTGGCTCTTGCGGGCACGTCGGTGATGTTCGTGCGCGCCCGTTCCGGCATGTACGACGTGCGCAAGCCGCGGCTGCAGGTGCTGCTCCTCGACCTGCCGTACTACGTGCACTGGTGCGCCTCGCTCTTCACGCTCGTCCCGGGTGCGCTGGCGTGCCTGCTGGTGCCGCCGGTGCAGCTGCTGCGCGGCGTGCCGGTGGAGCTGCCCGGTAGCTTCGTGCTCGGGACGTACCTGCTCGGGTTCGCCTTCGCCTTCTACGGCGTGTTCATCCGCCGCTCGTGGTTCGTCACCGAGGAGATCGAGGTGCCCATCCCCGGTCTCGATCCGCGCTTCGACGGCTACCGCATCGCGCACCTGTCGGACCTGCACATCGGGACGATGACGCCGAAGGAGACCGGCCTTCGCTGGAGCCGCGCCGCCAACCGCGCCGCACCGGACCTCACGGTCATCACCGGCGATCTCGTCACCAGCGGCACGCTCTTCTACGACGACATCGCCGCGGTGGTAGGCGACCTGCGCGCGAAGGACGGCGTGTTCGTCTCCATGGGGAACCACGATTACTTCGGCGACGGCGAGCCGCTGGTGAAGAAGCTCCGCGCGACCGGCGCCCAGGTGCTGCGCAACGAGGGGCTGCTGCTCGAGCGCGGCGAGGAGCGCGCAGGGCAGCCACACGGTCTATGGCTCGCGGCGATCGACGACACCTGGACCAAGCGCGACGACATGGACCGCGCGCTGGCGGGCCGCCCTTCGAGCGCGAGCGCGGTGCTCCTGGCGCACGATCCGGCGCGCTTTCCGGCCGCGGCGGAGAAGGGCGTGGCGCTCACGTTGAGCGGGCACACGCACGGCGGCCAGGTGGCGATCCCCTTCCTCGCGCGCCAGCTGTCGCTCTCCCACCTGGCGCACAAGTTCCACCTCGGGATGTACACGATCGGTCGCTCGACCCTCTATGTACATCCCGGGCTCGGCACCACCGGCCCGCCGATGCGACTCGGCGTGGCGCCGGCGGTGGTCGTGCTCACCCTCCGGCGACGGCCTTGATCTCGAGCAGCTCGGTGAAGCCTTCCGCGCCCCACTCGCGGCCGTTGCCGCTCTTCTTGTAGCCGCCGAACGGGGCGCCGTTGTCGGGGAGCGCGCCGTTGATGGCGATCTGGCCGGCGCGGATGCGGCCGGCGATCTCGCGGGCCTTCTCCTTGTCGGCCGCCTGGACGTAGCCGGCGAGCCCGTACTCGGTGTCGTTGGCGATGGTGATCGCCTGCTCGAGGTCGTCGTAGGGGATGATGACCAGCACCGGGCCGAAGATCTCCTCGCGGGCGATCGTCATCTCGTTCTTCACGTTGGCGAAGACCGTGGGGCGCACGTAGTAGCCCTTGTCGAGCCCCTCGGGGCGACCGAGGCCGCCGGCGACGAGGTTGGCGCCTTCATCGATGCCGGTCTTGATGAGCCCCTGGATCTTGTCGAACTGCGCCTTCGAGACGACCGGGCCGATGTGCGCGTTGCCGGTCGGGTCGCCGACGGTGGTCTTGGCGGCGGCCTCCTTGGCGACGGTGATCGCCTCCTCCATGCGGCTCGCCGGAACGAGCATGCGCGACGGAGCGGTGCAGGACTGGCCGGTGTTGCGCATCATCTCGACGACGCCACGACGGACGCCCTCGGCGAACGCGGCGTCGTCGACGACGATGTTGGGGCTCTTGCCGCCGAGCTCCTGGACCACCTTCTTCACGGTCAACGCGGCGGCGCGCGCCACCTCGATGCCGGCGCGCGTGGAGCCGGTGAAGGAGACGAGATCGATGCCGGGGTGGGCGGAGATCGCCGCACCGACGGTGGGGCCGTCGCCGTGGACGAGGTTGAACACGCCCTTGGGCACGCCGGCGGCGTGGAGGACCTCGGCGAGGATGGTGGCGCTGAAGGGGGCGATCTCCGACGGCTTGAGCACCATGGTGCAGCCGGTGGCGAGCGCCGGGGCGACCTTGCAGAGGATCTGGTTGAGCGGCCAGTTCCACGGCGTGATGAAGCCGCAGACGCCGATCGGCTCCTTGAGGATCAAGCTGGCGCCGCGCTCCTCGCGGAAGGAGAAGGTCTCGAGGATCTTCGCCGCCTGGGTGAGGTGACCGAGGCCGCTCGGGACCTGGGCGCGGGCCGCGAACTTGGCGGGGGCGCCCATCTCCTCGGTGACGGCGGCGGCGAGGTCGGCCGCGCGCTTGGTGTACTCGGCGATGACGCGCTGGAGGATCGCGAGGCGCTCCTCGCGGCTGGTGCGCGACCACGCGGGGAAGGCGCGGCGGGCAGCGGTGACCGCCCTGTCCACATCGGCGGCCGAGCCGAGGGAGATGCGACCCGCGACCGTCTCGGTGGCCGGGTTCTCCACGTCGAGGACTCGCGGCTCGACCGGATCGACCCAGGCGCCGTCGATGTACAGCTTGAGGTTCTCTCGCATGATGGTCGTCATGACTTAGGGCCGGCAGAGCATGCCCGCAAGTCAGGTCGGCATCACGGGCGCGGCCTTGGCGAACGCAGGATGGGCTAGCGCGCGATCAGCTACCGCGACGAGGCGCGGATACGGCGCGAGGCCGACCTTGTACCGTCGCGCGTGGAAGATCTGCGGGACGATGCAGATATCGGCGAGCCCCGGCGCGTCGCCGGCCGCGTAGGCCGTCTCCGGGCGCTCGGCGAGCATCGTCTCCACGGTTTCCAGACCGGGCGAGGTCCACTCCGAGATCCAGCGCTCCCGTGCCGCCTCGTCCGCGCCGAGCTCCTTCTCGAGGTACAAAAGCACGCGCAGGTTGTTGAGCGGGTGCACGTCGGCGGCGAAGGTGAGCGCCATCGCCAGCACGCGCGACCTCTCGGCCGGATCGCGCGGGACCAGGTGCGGCTCGGGGTGGGTCGCGTCGAGATAGTCGATGATCGCCAGGCTCTGCGTGAGACGCAGGCCGTCGATCTCCAGCGTGGGCACCAGGCACGCCGGGTTGATGGCGCGGTACTCCGGCGAGCGCTGCTCCCCCGCGCGCAGCTTGTACGAGCGGCTCTCGTAGACGACGCCCTTGAGGTTCAGCGCGATGCGCGTGCGGTAGCCCGCCGACGAGAGCGAGAAGTCGTGGAGCAGCGGCGTGGCGTTCGCGCTCACTTCTTGAACTCGCCTTCGCGTTCTCCGATCGTCACCTTGAGCGGCTCGAGACCGTCGATGGTCACCTCGATCACGTCCTTCGCCTCGACGGGGCCGACGCCGGCGGGGGTGCCGGTGTAGATCAGGTCCCCGGGCAGGAGCCGCTCGAACTGGCTCAGATGGGAGATGATCTCCGCGCTGCTCCAGATGAGATCCGTCAGATCCGCCTGCTGCCGCACCTCGCCGTTCACCGTCAGGCGGATCGCCCCCTTGTCGGCGTGGCCGTTCCCCGCGACCGGGCGGAGGGTGCCGATGGGGGCGGAGTACGCGAAGCTCTTGCCGGTCTCCCAGGGGCGCCCCTTGTCGCGCGACTCGAACTGCAGATCGCGGCGGGTCATGTCGAGACCGGTGGCGTAGCCGTAGACGAGGTCGAGCGCGTTCTTCACGTCGACCGCGGCGCCGGGCTTGCCGATGGCGATGACCAGCTCGGCCTCGTAGTGATAGTTCGCGGTCATCGGCGGGTACGGGATGGCGCCGCCGCCGGGGACGAGCGCCTGGGGGAACTTGCCGAAGAAGAACGGCGGCTCGCGATCCGGATCGGAGCCCATCTCGCGGGCGTGGGCGGCGTAGTTGCGTCCGACACAGAAGATGCGCCCCACGGGGAAGAAGCACGTCGAGGCGGCCGTGCCGCGCATCGGCCGACTCATCCAGAAGTACGCCAGCGCCTCGGCCTCG
>JAMFST010000130.1 GCA_026225435.1 Labilithrix luteola | reverse complement strand
CTGGCGCACGAGCATCGCGTGCAGGCGGATCTGGCACGGCGCATGGGCGATCCGCGGCTGGCGCTGGCCTCGTCGCAGCAGCTGCTCGACGATCGCACCGGGCGGCTGGAGACCTGGGCGCAGCGCGCGCTCAAGGTCCGGCGCGCCTCGCAGGTGGACCTCGCGGCGCGTCTGTCGCGCATGCACCCGCGGCTGGTGGTGGAGCGGACGCGCAGCTCGGTGAATCGCGATTCGGAGCGCCTGGCGACGGCGATGAAGCGGCTCCTGACCCGCGATCGGCACCAGCTCGAGCGCCTCGGCAGCGGGCTCGATGCGCTCAGCCCGCTCAAGGTGCTCAGTCGCGGCTACGCCATCGCCACCATCGGCGAAGGCGTTGGTGAACGCGCGGTGCGCACGAAGAACGACGTGAAGACAGGTGACGTGGTGACGGTGCGCGGCGAGCAGGTCGTCTTCACCGCCAGCGTCACCGGCGTGGCAGGCGTGACGGACAACGCGGGGGGGCGAGCGTGAAATTCGGACTGCTGGGGGAACCGGTCGGACACTCGCGCAGCCCGGGGATGCACGCCGCTGCCTACCGGCTACTGGGGATGGACGGAGCGCACAGCTACCGCGCGTACTCCACGCGCCACGACGAGCTGGAGGCGCGGGTGCGCGACCTGCGCCAGGGGCGCCTCGACGGGCTCAACGTCACCGTGCCGCACAAGGTGGCGGTGATCCCCTGGCTCGACGATCTCGCCGACAGCGCGCGCCTCACCGGCGCGGTCAACACGCTGGTTCGCCAGCGCGACGGGCGCATCATCGGGCACAACACCGACGCGCCGGCGCTGCTCATCGACCTGTCCCGCGCGCTCCCGGAAAGCATCCGGCCGGGCGACGTCGGGCTGGTGATCGGCTCGGGAGGTGCCGCGCGTGCGGCCGTGTGGGCGCTCGGAGAGCTTGGGCTCGAACGGACCATCGTCCGTGCTCGCAGCCCGCGCGCCGATCTGTACGTCGACCCGCTCTGCCCGGGGGCCGACGAGCCGAAGCTCGCGGTCATCGTCCAGGCGACCAGCGCCGGGATGAAAGGGGCCGATCACGGAGGCTCCGTAGCCGCCGCCGTCGACTGGGCGCGTGTGTCACCGCGGGCCATCGCCTACGACGTCGTCTACGCTGGCGCTCGTGGCCACGCGGACGGCTCGACTCCGTTCCTCGATGCCGCGCGCGCTCGCGGGCTGACGGCCCGCGACGGGTACGGGATGCTCTCGGGGCAGGCGGCGCTCGCCCTCTCCTTGTGGCTCGAGATGCCGCCTCCGTTCGCCATCATGCGCGCCGCGCTCGACGAGGCGAAGGACTCGGGGCACAACCCGAGCTCCAGCGCCATGCGCGTGGCTGCGCGCGTCGCCGAGTCCTAGCGCGTGCCGCGCCGCAAGAACGCGCAGCTCGGCTACCGGCGCATCGTCCAGATGCTCGTCTACCTGGTGATCGTGCCGACGGTGCTCATCCTCCTGCTCGGCATCATCACCATGCTGATCCGCGGCGGCGGCCGCGCCAACCTGGTGCTCGGCATCCTCACGGTCAGCTTCGTGACCGTGCTCGGCACCGGCGTCGTGCTCACGCTGGTCTTCGTGCGGCGCGAGGCGAACCTGTCGGAGCTGCAGGCCGATTTCGTCGCCAAGGTGAGCCACGAGCTGCGCACGCCGCTCACCGCCATCCGCCTCTTCGTCGAGACGCTCGACCGGACGCAGGACGAGTCGATCAAGGTGAAGTGCATCGCCCAGCTCAACACCGAGACCGAGCGGCTGACGACGCGCATCGAGCGGCTCCTCGACTGGGGCCGCATGGAGGCGGGGCGTCGCTACTACCAGCTGAAGAGCGAGCCGGTGGGCGAGGTCATCGAGGAGGCGGTGGCCGCGTTCTCGCCGCTCCACTACACCGACGTCGACTTCACCGTGCAGGTCGCCGAGGGCTTGCCGGCGGTGCGGGTCGACCGCGCCGCGCTGGTGGACGCGGTGGTGAACCTGCTGTCCAACGCGTACAAATATGGGGGCGCGCCGCCGGTCATCGAGCTGGTGGCCGAGCCCGGGCCGAAGGAGACGGTGGCCATCACCATCAAGGACAACGGCGCCGGCATCGAGCGCCGCGAGCACCGGCGCATCTTCGACAAGTTCTACCGCATCGACGACAGCCTCTCGCGCGACCGCGAAGGGAGCGGCCTCGGCCTGGCCATCGTGAAGCACGTCGTCAAAGGGCACCGCGCGCGCATCAAGGTCCAGAGCTCCCCCGGTGGAGGCAGCGCCTTCACGCTCTTCTTGCCCCGGGCCAAGGCCTGAGCGAAAAGCGCTCCGTCGATGCCTCCCCCCAACGACCCACCCATGAAGCGTGTCCTCGTCGTCGAGGACGACCCCGGCATCGCCTTGGGGCTGCAGATCAACCTGCAGAACGAGCGCTACGAGGTGCACCTCGCCGACGATGGCGAGAAGGGGTTGCGCATGGCGCGGGAGCTGGCGCCGGATCTGATGATCCTCGACGTGATGTTGCCGAAGATGAACGGCTTCGAGGTGCTGCAGACGCTGCGCAAGGAGGGGCACGACCTCCCGATCATCGTGCTGTCGGCGCGCAGCGGGGAGATGGACAAGGTGAGCGGGCTCGAGCTCGGCGCCGAGGATTACGTGGCCAAGCCGTTCAGCCTGGCCGAGCTGCTCGCCCGCGTGCGGGGCGCCATCCGTCGGCACAGCGCGCGCGAGGCTCCGCGTCCGGTCGTGCCCGTGCCGCCCCCGCGGCTCGCCCTGCGCATCGGCGAGGCGGAGGTGGACCTCGACGCGCGCCTGCTCACCGTCGCCGGCGCCCCGGTGGAGATGACCGCCACGGAGTTCGACGTCCTCGCCTGCCTGTCGCGCGCGCGTGGTCGAGCTCTGTCCCGCGAGAAGATCTTCCAGGAGGTCTGGGGGCCGAATCACCACGGCACGCCGCGCACCATCGACAACTTCATCCAGCAGATCCGCGCGAAGCTCGAACCGGATCCGCAGGTGCCGCGCTATGTCATGACCGTCCGCGGCGTGGGCTATCGCCTCGCCGACCAGGAACCCCCGAATGGAAACCACCCTTCTTCGTAACTATCTCTCCACCGTCTACGAGCTGCCGACGGTCAACGGGCCGATTCGCGCCTCGCTCGACGGCGACGTGGTGACCGACGCGTCGACCTTGCCGGAGCTGCTGACCAAGCCGTTCGCGGTGCTGACGGCGTACAACCCGCGCTCGATGCTGCTGCCGCGCAAGGTCAACGACGGGCGCCACCTGGTGCTGCGCGACCTGCTGATCCTCGGTTGCTACCGGGTCGAGTCGTCGGTCGGCTTCGAGGAGGAGCCGGAGGGCACCTGGCGCGAGCCGGCCTGGCTGGTGCACGCGATGGACCGCGACGAGGCGGTCGCCTTCGGCCGCGTGTTCCGCCAGAACACCATCCTCATGTGCAAGAACGCACGGCCCGAGCTGATCGTGACCGATCCGACGTGCGACGACGTCGGGCGGACCATCGTCGGCAACTGGCGCGTCCGCGCCTGACGTCGCCGGCGCGCTACTTCGCGTCCTTCGCGCAGCGGAATCCAGACATGGCGAGCCGGAATCCGCCCGGGTGGTGGACGCGGTTGCTCGAGCGGAGGCCGAAGCCGTCGTAGTTGAAGGCGCCGCCGCGAAGGACGTGCTCGCAGCTGTTGGGGATGGGGTTCGAGCCGGTGAACCCCTGCTCGCCGCTCGCGCGCAGGTGGTTCAGCGTGGCGAGAATTTCCTCGCACGTTCCCGGCGTGCCGGTGCTGGCGCCGGGGCGGCGGTAGGCGATCGGATCGTACTCGTCCTCTTGCCACTCCCACACGTTGCCGGCCAGATCGTCGTGGCCGTAGGGGCCGCGGCCGTTGGGGTGCGAGCCGACGTCGTCGGTGGTGTCGTGGCCGAACTGCCGGGCGAAGACCGCCTTGTCGGCGTCGGGCCGCTCGTTCCCCCACGGGTACATCCGTCCATCGCCGTCGCGCGCCGCGCGCTCCCACTCCGCTTCCCGGGGGAGCCGCGCGTCTCCGCGCCAGGCGCAGAACCGGGTGGCGTCGTTCCAGCTCACGCCGTTGACCGGCTGCTTCGGGTGGTCGAAGGCGGCGTCCGGCCCGCCGTGCGCCTTGCTGACGACGTGGATGTCCTTCTCCTTGCAGCCGCCGGCCTTCACGCACGACGCGTAGGCCTCGTTGGTGACCTCGGTGCGATCGAGGAAGAACGCGGCGACGGTGACCTGATGCGCGGGGTGCTCGTCCTCTTGCCCCTTGCCGTCGAGGCCCATGGTGAACGTGCCGCCCGGCACCAGCAGCATGCCGGCCGGCGCCTCGGGCGCGCGTCCGGCCTCCACGGCCGCGTCCGGCACCTCCGCCGGAGGGGACGCGTCCACCACTTCCACCTGTCGTGTCGCATCGTTAGCCCCTGCGTCGGGCACCAGGGGAGTCGCCGTCGGCCGATCAGGCGCGCGATCCGGTGAGCATCCGGCGGCGACAGCAAGCGCAAAAAGCAGCGACGCGCCGCGAAAAAAAGCGTCGCCCGGGAATGCCAGGGGGCGTGGAGAACGCTCCTTCACGGAATTACTCAAGATTCTCTCGCCGCCTCGCGCATGACATAGCCCATCGTCGCTGCAACAGGCGGGCCTACGTAATTTTCTGACCTTGTGAGGCGGCGCAGTTGCGGCAATGGTACCGAAACCGTGGAGCTTAAGTCCCCACCTCCCGCTTCGACAGCGTCGAGCGCCCGCGCCATCCTCGTCGTCGACGACGACCGGCTGGTGCGGACGGCGCTGCTGCGCTCGTTGCGCCGCCTGCCGGACCTCGAGGTGACCGACTTCGCCAATCCGCTGGAGGCGCTGGAGCACGCACGTGATCACATCTTCCACATCGCGTTGCTCGACCTGCAGATGCCGGAGATGGACGGCGTGACCCTGGCGCAGGAGCTTCGCTCGCTGCAGCCGATGATCCAGCTGGTGTTCATGACGGCCAACCTGACGAGTGAGCTGGCCGTGCGCGCCAAGCTCCTCAGCATGAAGCCGATCATCGGAAAGCCGTGGACGACCGCCGATCTGCACGCGGCGCTGGAGATCGAGTAAGCCGCAAGCGCGTGACCGCGATCGCTGTCGACAAGCTGACCAAGCGCTACGGCACGCACCTCGCGATCCACGACGTCAGCTTCACCGTGCCGCGCGGGTCGATCACCGGCTTCCTCGGGCCGAACGGGGCGGGGAAGACGACGACCCTGCGCATCCTCGCCGGGTCGCTGGGCAAGACCTCGGGGACGGTCACCGTGGCGGGGTTCGACGTGGAGACCTCGTCGCTCGAGGCGCGCGCGCGCATCGGTTACCTGCCGGAGCAGGCGCCGCTCTACCCGGAGATGCGGGTCGTCGAGTACCTGACGTTTCGCGCCGAGCTGAAGGGGGTCGCCCGCCGCGACCGGCGCGCGTGGGTCGACGAGGCGATGGAGAAAGCGGTCGTCGGCGGTGTGCGCGACGCGATGATCGGCAAGCTCTCCAAGGGCTACCGCCAGCGGGTCGGGCTCGCCGATGCGCTCGTCGCGCGGCCGGAGATCGTGCTGCTCGACGAGCCGACCGCCGGGCTCGATCCCAACCAGATCCACGAGGTGCGCGCGCTGCTCCGCGGGCTCGGCGGGGCCCACACGGTGCTGCTCTCGACGCACGTGCTCTCCGAGGTGGAGGCGAGCTGCGACCGCGTGGTGGTGCTCGCGCGCGGCGAGCTCGTGGCCGAGGGATCGCTCGAGGTCCTGCACGCGGCGGCGGGGAGCTTCGTCGTGGTGCTGCGCGGGGAGCCCGAGGCGGCGCGCACGGTGGCCTCCGCGGTCGCTGACGTCACACGGGTGGAGGCATCGTCGGTCGACGAGGGGACCACGCGACTTGTGGTGCACCTGGCGGCGAGCGCGTCGATCGATCCGGTGGTCGCGGCGCTGGTGAGCGCGGGGATGGGCGTGCGCGAGGTGAGCCCGGTGCGCACCTCGCTCGAGGAGGCGTTTCGCGCCCTCACGCTGACCGACAAGGGCGACGAGACGGGAGCCTCGTCGTGAGAGGCTTCTGGCCCATCTTCAAGCGCGAGCTGTTCGCCTTCTTCGTGACGCCGCTCGCCTGGGTGCTGCTCACGGTGTTCCTCCTCGTGCAGGGGGCGCACTTCTTTCTCCTCGTGGACCATCTCTCGACGGTCACCGCCGACGCTGGCGATCAGACGCCGCTCGAGGCCTTCTTCGGCGACACGGTGGTGCTCTACCTGGTGCTCTTCCTCCTGGTGCCGCCGATGACCATGCGGCTCTTCGCCGAGGAGCGGCGCAGCGGGACCATCGAGACGCTGATGACCGCACCGGTGAGCGTGCCGGCGGTGGTGCTGGCGAAGTACGCCGCGGCGCTGGTCACCTACATCGCCATGTGGCTGCCGACGGTGCTCTACGTGCTCATCCTCGCGCGCACCGGCGGGATCGATCTGCACGCCGCGGCCGCCAGCTACCTCGGCGTGATCGTCGTTGGCGCGGGGTACCTGGCGATCGGGCTCTTCATGAGCGCGCTCACCCGCAGCCAGTTCCTCGCGCTGCTGGGGACGGCGCTGGTGGTGCTGCTGCTGTTCCTCGTCGGGATGGGGGAGTTCGTGACCCGTGACGGGACCACGCTGCACGATGTCTGCGTGCACCTGTCGGTCTGGTCGACGATGACCGAGATGGCGCGCGGGGTGGTCGACTCGCGGCGCCTCGTGTGGGGCGCGACGCTCATCGTGCTGCCGCTGTTCGGGACGGTGCGCGTCGTCGACGCCTGGGCGTGGGGTTGACGATGCGGCTCACCGGCGGAACACGGGTGGTGCAGCTCGGCGGAGCGCTCGCCGCGGTGGTGCTGGCGCTGGTGGTGAACGTGGTCGCCGCGCGCCACTACCGGCGCTGGGACTGGACGAGCGGGCGGCGCTACACGCTGAGCGAGCCGACGCTGACCACCTTGCGCGGGTTGACCGATCCGGTCGACGTGTGGCTCATCTCCGGCGACGCCGAGCCGTCGACCGCGAGCCTGCGGCAGCTGCTGGTGGCCTACCAGGCGGAGAGCGCGCTCGTGCGCGTGCATCCGATCGATCCGGATCGCGATCCGCTCGCGCTCGAGGACGTGCGCCGGCGGTTCAAGGTGGAGACGGGGCAGACCGAGGAGGGGCGGGTCGTCGCCGACGCCGTGCTGGCGGTGGCGCGCGGTGAGCGGCACTGGCTGGTGACGCCCAACGATCTGATCAGCGTGGCGAGCGAGGACGATCCGCGGGTCGAGCCGCGCGAGGAGGCGGCGCTGACCGGGGCGATCCGCGAGGTGCTCGGCGGGACGAAGGCGAAGCTGTGCTTCACCCGCGGGCACGACGAGCCGCTGCTCGCCGACACCGGACCGACCGGGCTCGCGTTGCTCGGTGAGCTGCTGGAGAAGAGCAACTTCGACGTCGTCCAGGTGGACACGACCGCGCCGGGGGAGCACGAGCCGTTCGCCGGTTGTGACGTGGCCATCCTCGCGGCGCCGCGCACGGCGTTCGCGCCGGCGGAGAGCGAGCGGCTGCGGACGTACCTGCTCGGCGGCGGCAACGCGCTGGTGGCCATCTCGCCCCTGGAGGATCCGGTGGCCGGCTCGAAGACCGGGGTGGTCGCCTCCGGTCTCGACGCCGCGCTCGCGCCCTTCGGCATCGGGCTGGTGGACGCGCTGGTGGTGGAGAAGGACAAGGAGCGCACCATGCCCGGCTCGCGCGGGGCGACCTTCGCCGTGCTCCCGCGTCCGCACGCGGTGACCGCGTCGCTGCTCCCCGCCGAGACGCGCGATGCGCCGCGGATCATCCTCGGGTTCGTCCGGCCGCTGCGTCACGAGGCGAGCGCGCCGGTGGCGGCCGCGGATCTGCTGGCGACGGGGGACGACGCCTACGCGGTGTCGTCGATCGCTGGCGCCGCCGACTGGACCGGTCCGCCGCCGGAGGAAGGTGTTCTCCACGGCGCGCAGGTCGTCGCCATGGCGGCGGAGCGGGCGAAGCTGTCTCCCTCGGCGGCCCACGGTCCGCGGGTCGTCGTCGTGGGGACCGGCTCGGTCTTCGCGCCGAGCAACTGGCAGGAGCCGGCGCCGCTCCACGGGGCCGCTTTCTTCCTCGAGAGCTCGCTCTCCTGGCTCGCCGCGCGTCCGTCGATCGTCGATGTGCCCGCCCGGCCCAAGGTCACCGCGGGCCTGCGCCTCTCCGACGCGTCGATCGGCGATGTGCGTAGTTATGTTCTTTTCTACATGCCGGCGGCGATCGCGTTGCTCGGTCTGGCCATCGGGCTGCGCCGGCGCGCCACCGAGGGGACGCCGCGCGACGCCGCGACGAAGCCGAAGACGGAACGACGCGGGTGAAGCGGCTCCTCCCCTCGCTGGTCCTGATGGTGATCGCGGGGCTGGCGGTCGCCTACCTGCTGCTGGTGGAGCGCGGGCGGCCGAGCGACGCGGAGCGGGCGTTGCGCGCGCAGTCGGTGTTGCCGGTGTTTCGGCCCGACGAGCTGACGCGGGTGGTGCTCGACCGGCCGGGCGACACGCTCGTGCTGGCGCGGGCCGCCGGGGCCGCCGCGTGGTCGCTGACGTCGCCGCAGGTCGGGCCGGCGGATGGCGCCGCGGTGGAGACGCTGCTCGGTGTGCTCGCCTCGGCCTCGATCGTGCGGCCGGTCTCGCACGAGACGTCGGCAGCGGCGCTCGGCGAGGAGCGCGCGCACCTCGAGCTCACCTTCACATCGGGGACGGTGACGAAGCTCTCGCTGCGTGGAACGGCG
>JAMFST010001094.1 GCA_026225435.1 Labilithrix luteola | reverse complement strand
CTCGGCCGGGCCGCGGGCGACCAGGTCACCGTTCTTGTAAGGGAAGCGGACGACCGAGTCGGTGTTGGCGACGTACACCCACGAGGGGTCGGGTCCAGGCGGATAGAAGGCGATGCCGAACGGCTCGGACAGGCCGCTGGCGAACGCGCCGTGATCTTCCGGCTGCGCTGCGCCCGGCGGCAGGCGGTACAAATGGACGCGGCCGGGGATGGTCTCGGCGACGAAGATGTCGCCGTCGGGAGCGACGCGGATGACGCGCGGATTCTCCAGGCCGCTGGCGAACGGCTGCACGTGGAACCCGGCGGGCACATGAAGCTCGGCCGGCACGCCACTCGCGGTCGACGGACGCGGCCCCACCTTCGGCCCCTTGGTCGCCGACGGCGTGGCGAACGGCGTCGGCAGATCCGCCACCGTGATGTGCCGCTGGACGCCCGGCCCGTCGTCACGGAAACCGGCGAACGCCGCCTTCCCCTCGCGCAGCCCGGGGGCCGCGAGGGGGACGGGAACGAAGGGCGCGCTCGCCGCATCGACGCTGGCCGACGCGGCGGCAGCGGCCATCGACGGATCGGGCGCGAAGGTCGCGAGGTAGCTGATGACGGCCTTGCGGTCGGCCGCATCGGGGAGCGCCACCGCCATGCTCGTCCCCGGGACCATCGCCGCCGGCGCGGTGAGAAAGCGGTCGAGCGTCGCCGCATCCCAGAGGACGCCGGAGCCCTTGAGCGCATGGGTGTACGTGCCGAAGGTCGGGTTGCTCGCCGCCTTGCGCCCGACGATCCCCGCGAGCCCGGGCCCCTGCGCGCCGACGAGCCCCTTGCCGTGGCAGAGCGCGCAGCGCTGCTCGAAGATCGCCTGCCCGCCGGCGACGTCGCCGTCACCGTGGCCGTGCTTCGAGCAGCCGCTCATGGCGATCAGCGCGGCAACGGCGAGGCTCCGCAGCAACATCAGGTGAGCGTCACGTTTCCCGTCGGCTTGGCCAGCTGGTCGAGGAGCGCTTCACGGCGATCCGACAGCGCGCAGAAGGTGGAGCGCGCCAGCTCGTAGTGCTCCTCCATCAGGTCGAACCACGTATCGATGGCGCAGGCGACACCGCGCACCGGGGTGGTCGCCTTCACCTCCCAGTGCAGCCCCGGATCCCCGAAGGCCGCCGCTCCGCACACCAGATCGCCGGGGCCGTACGGATGGACGCGATCGGGGTTCACCCGGACCGCGTCGACGGTCCCCTCGGCGAGGATGATCAGATCGTCCCGCGGGACGTGCCGCTTGAGGACGACCTCGCCCGGCTGGTACGACACCTCGCGCGAGACCGCCGCCAGATCGGCCAGCACCTGCACCCCGGCGCCGCGGAACATGCGCACGTCGGCGAGCAAGGCGAGGCGCTCGACCACCCCCCAGGCTCCCGCGGGCGGCGCCCACCAGGCCACGTTGGGTCGCGTCGGCAGCGCGTCGACGAAGCGGTCCTCGAGCGCGGCGATCGCCTTGGAGGTGCGCATGAGCGCGCGGCGGGCGAGCTGCATGCTGTCCTCCATCAAGGCGCTCCACTCGGTAGCGCGGATGGACAGCGCGGAGAAGTCGGCGATGGCCACGGCGGTGCTCGTGTACGGCATGTCGACGATCGCTTCGTAGGATCCGACCAGCCAGTTGCCCAGGTAGGTCCAGGTGTCGCCGCTCGGTCGGTCGAAGCGCACCTGGCCGCCGCGCATGAAGAAGACGTGCTCGGGCGACGAGCCACGCTCGTAGAGAAGCTGCCCGGTGTGGAAGACGCGGTCGACGAGGAGCGAGGTGAGCCGGTCGATGACCCACGCGTCGACCGTCCCCACCTGCATGCCGAAGCCGGCGAGGATCAGCTCGCGCGCGACCCGGCCCGAGGTGCCGCCGCCGCTCCCGAAGGTGTTCGCGCCGCTGATGCTGGTGCGGTCGCCGATGGCGCCATCGGGCGGGAGCGACACGCTGGCGAGCTGGGCAGTGCCGTCAGGCATGCCGCAAAGTTACCACGAGCTCCAGGTTCTTCTTCGCCTGCGAGCGCGCCTCGACCATCACGCGCGCCTCGGTCCCGGCGTGAGCCGCGTCGTAGAGGGTGGCCAGCGCGGCGACGAAGGGATCCGGATCGGCGATCAGCTGATCCACCGTCTCGCGCGTGGTCGCCGGCGCCGGCGTCGGCATCATCGGCGCCGCGCGCTTCACCCGCTCCCCGATCGACAGATCGTCGGCCACCAGGAGCAGCAGGGTGCGCAGCGGCTGCAGCTCGCGCCCGCGCAGCAACGTCTCCAGCAGCTCGGCCGCGTTGGCCCGCGCGCGCTTGTCGTCGGAGAGCGAGGCGGTGTGCACCTTGTGCAGATCCTCGCTCGGATAGGCGATCTTCAGCAGGCGGAAGACGCGCGCCAGCGACAGGCGGATCTTGTCGTCGAGCAGGCCGAGGAGGAGGCGCTCGGTGGGCTCGGGCATGGCGGTCGAGCCGAGCTTGCGCTCCGTCTCGAAGGGCGCCCGGATCCCGAGCAGGCGGAAGTGCTCGACCAGGTTGCGGTAGGCCTGCTTGAGCACGCGCGCCTTGTCGACGGTGATCCCCTGGGTGGAGACGAGCCGGCCGAGACCGCGGATCGCCTTCCAGCGGATGCTCCCCTGCGGCCCGGTCTCGATGAGCTCGAGGAGCAGACCGGCCGCACGCGCGGTGCCGAAGCGCGAGAGCACCTGCGGGAGATGCTGGCGCAGCGACTTCGGCTTCGTCGGATCGCGCAGCACCGCCCACACCTCGTCGATGGCGCCGAGCGAGACCAGCGCCGAGGTGACCACCTCGCGCGCGTCGAGCAGCCCGAGGCGCTCGACCAGGCCGCCGGCGAGCGACTTCATCCCCTGCGCGGCGACGGCGCGGGCGTAGCTCTCGGTCCACTCGCGCGTGGCCACCGGGCGCGTGTCGAGCGCGAAGAGGAGCGCGGCGACCCGCGCATCCTTGGGCGAGTCGGCGATGGCCGCGAGCATCCCCACGTGCCCTTCGTCCCCCTCCGGACCGGTGCGCTCGAGGAGAGCGTTCACGCGCGGATCTTCCAGCGCGTCGGCGGCGGTGCGCCCGAGCGCGAAGCTCAGGGTCGCGTAGCCCTCGAAGCGCGGGCTCTGCTTCTTCGTCAGGTCGGCCGCGTCGAGCCGACCGTGCATCGCCAGCGCCCGCGCCGCCGCCATGCGCACCGTCTCGTCGGGGTGCGCCAGCAGCTTGCGCGCCAGCGAGATCCAGTCGCGCCGCTCCGACTCGGCGAAGATGTCGAGCGCGCGGCGCAGGATGGTGACGTCCGGGTGCAGCAGGACGAGCGCCGGGATCAACCGCCCGCGCCCGCGTCGCGCGAGCGCATCCATCGCCCCGGTGACCAGCAGCGGGTCGTCGTTGGCCAGCGTCTCCACCAGCTCCTCGGCGGTCTCGAAGGCCAGCGGATCCATGCCCGCGGTCCAGGTCGAGGTGATGCCGGACACCGCGCGCCGCAGGAGGCCGAAGTAGGCGAGCCGGGTCTTGGCCGCCGCCACCAGCCAGCCGACGAGCAGCAAGGCGACCAGGGCGGCCAGCGTGGTCGGCGAGAAGTGGCGCATCCCCGCCACCGCGAAGAGGACCGCGCCCACCAGCGCCTGCGTCACCCGCGCCATCGAGCCGTCGATGTACGGCTTGGCGCGCGCGCGCACGTTGGGCGTCACCGGCAGGTAGAGCAGCTCGGTGGTCACCCGGTGGATGGGCGTGCGCATCGTGCCGTCGAAGCCCTTGAGGAGGAGCACCGCGTAGAGCGGCCCGCCGAGCCCGAGCGTCGCCAGCGCGACGACCAGCAACAGCGCCGGCGTCACCAGGAGCGTGTTGGCGGCGCCGTTGCGGCGGACCAGCGCGCTGCTGATGAAGAGCTGGCTCACCAGCGCGAAGGCGTTGAGCACGGCGTAGTAGCGCGCCACCAGCCGCGGGATGTCCGCCGCCGGTACCGAGCGGGAGACCGTCCACTTGAAGAAGTAATCCAGGAGGAAGGTGGCCGCCGTGGAGACGACCACCAGGAGCGCGATGTTCTGGAGGAACGGCTCCTCGCGCATCGCCCCGATCGCCCCCTTGGCTCCGCGGGTCGCCGCCGTCGCCTTGGCCGGCATCGCCTCCTCGGCCGGGATGGACGAGACGATGAACCCGGCCGCCCCGAGCAGGAGCGCCGCGATGGCCAGCAGGCCGCGCGTGTGCACCAGCGCGACCAGCGAGGCCGCCGCCGCCGCCCCGACCGCCGAGCCGAGCACCCCGGCGCCGGAGATGGGCCCGAGCAATCGGCGCCCCTGAGCGACGGTGAGGACCGAACCGATGAGCTGCCAGAACTGCGGAAGGAAGACCGGACCGACGAGGCTGGTGGCCAGGTACACGATCACCGTGGTCACCCGGTTGGGCGGCACGGCGAAGAGCGCGAAGATCGAGGTCGAGAGGATGACCAGCGCGCCGGTGAGCGTGCGCTGGGTCCCGAAGCGCGCCGTCGCCCGCGTGACCACGGCCGCGGCGGGAAAGGAGAATGCCGCCACCAGCACGTAGATCGCCCCGAGCGCGCGCGGGGGGAGCTCGGTCAGCAGGAGCGCGTCGCGGGCCGTCTCGAGGATGGTGTAGGCGCCGAGGATGACCAGCAGCGCGGCGAACGCGCGGAGCAGCAAGCGCCCTTCCCCCGGACGAACCTCCAGCGGCCACTGGAACCAGGAGCCAGAGGTCGAGGGGGCGGCCATCGCGAACCCTCCTAGTCACTACCTCGTAACGGTTCTGTCAATGAAGTCGTGGGTAACGCGGTGCACCAGCCTCATCAGCCCAGGAAGCCGAGGTTCGTCGGGCTCTTGAAGTTGAAGCGGCTGTTGCTGGTGAAGCTCGCCAGGTTCGGCAGCAGGGTCGTGACGTCGCTGGCGGCGAGCCCGAACCACTGGAGCAGCGTGGCGTAGTACTGGTCGGTGGCCGTCGTGGGGATGATCCGCCCGTCGCCGAAGTCGTCGGCGCCGTTCAGCACCAGGCTCGGCATGTCGCCGTAGAACTTCCCGCCTGCTACGGCCCCGCCGACCACCATCTGGGGCGT
>JAMFST010001093.1 GCA_026225435.1 Labilithrix luteola | reverse complement strand
CCGCCGAGCGACATGTTGTACGGCGCGGCCACCACCGGCACGCTGGCGTACTTCAGGCGCAGGGTCGCCGCCTGGAAGCCCATCACGAGCTTGCGGATGTCCACCCACTGCTTGTTCCCCGCGGCCATGACCACGAGGAAGAGGTTGGCGCCGACGCAGAAGAAGTCCCCTTCGTTGGCGATGACCATCCCGCGGAAGTCGCGCTCGGCGCGCTCGGCCGCGTCGCCGATCATCTTGATGACGTCGGGGTCGATGCTGTTCGCCTTGGTCTTCAACGTGAGGCCGAGGATGCCGTCGCCGAGGTCCCAGGCTTCCGCGCCGTCGTTCTTGAGAACCGGCGCGGTGGCGCCAGTCTTGTTTCCGGCATCACGACGCAGCTGCGTGAGCGTCTTGGTGCGCGGGTCGACGGCGCGCGGCACGTAGTGCCCCTTCTGCAGGTCGAACACCTCCTGCTTGCCGTCCACCTCGCGGTAGAACGAGGTCGCGCCGGTCGCCTTCATGTTGGCGATCGACGACGGCAGCGGCACGCCGTCCTTCTCCATGCGGGCGAGGACCGGGAGGAAGCCGATCGCGTCCCACACCTCGAACGGGCCGAGGTCCCAGTTGTACCCCCAGCGCATCGCATCATCGATCGCCTCGATCGAGTCGGCGATCTCCCCCATGCGCCGCGCGCTGTAGGCCAGCGAGCGCGAGGTCAGCTTCCAGGCGAACTGCCCGGCCTTGCCCTCGTCGGCGAAGAGCTTCTGCAGGCGCTTCTTCGGATCCTCGATCTTGGAGAGCGACTTGGCCGCCTCCTTGATGGTCGCGTCGCCGCCCTTGGCCCGGTACTCGCCGGTGTACGGATCCAAGGTCTGGATGTCCTTCGAGCCGGCTCCACCCGAGGCGCCCTTCTTGTAGAAGCCCCCCTTGGTCTTGTTGCCGAGCTGCTTCTTCTCGACCATCGCCTTGATGTACGCGGGCATCTCGAAGACGGCGCGATCCTCGTCCTGCTCGAGCACGGCGAAGCAGTTGCCGGCCACGTGAGCGAAGGTGTCGAGGCCGACGAGATCGGCGGTGCGGAAGCTGGCGCTCTTGGGGTGACCCATGGGCGTGCCGGTGATGTTGTCGACGTCCTCCGGCGTCAGCTTGTCCTCCAGCATCTGGTGGATGCCGACCATCATCGCGTGCGTCCCGATGCGGTTGCCGACGAAGTTGGGCGTGTCCTTGCCGAAGACGATCCCCTTGCCGAGCACGTCCTCGCCAAACTTCTTCACGAAGGCGACGGTGCCCAGATCGGTGTCCGGACCGGCGACGAGCTCGAGGAGCTTCATGTAGCGAACGGGGTTGAAGAAGTGCATCACGAGGAAGTTCTTTTTGAACCCCTCCGAGCGCCCCTTCATCATGTCGTGGATGCGCAGACCGCTGGTGTTCGACGCCACGATGCAGTGAGCGGGGACGATCTTCTCGAGCTTCTCGAAGAGCGCCTGCTTCACGTCGAGCCGCTCGAGGATCGCCTCGATGACCAGATCGCACTTCGCCGCCTTGTCGAGATCGTCCTCGGTGTTGCCGGTCTTCACCAGGCGAGCAGCGGACTTGTGGAAGAAGGCGGCGGGGCGCGCCTTCACGGCCTTGTCGAGCCCCCCCTTGGCGAGTGCGTTCCGGTCCTTCGAATCCGGCAGGACGATGTCGAGCAGGAGGACCTCGATCCCTGCATTGGCGAGGTGCGCGGCGATGCCGCTGCCCATCACGCCGGCGCCGACGACACAGGCGCGACGGATCGGGGGGCGGCTCGTCGAAACTGAATGGTCATTCATTCACCCAGGGTTGCTCGGGCGGCCCGAGTCCGCAATTCAAAAGAATGCGGCTGCACCGTGGGCGGTGTTCCGGCGCTACCTCAACTGGGCGTGGACGCGGTCGAGAGGGGTCAAACCGGGGTGGTCGAGGTCCACTTCCGCCGAGGCGACGCGGGTGTTCAGCGACGGGATGACCCGCGCGACGGTCGCGCGGAGGGTGTGCGTCGGGGCGGCTTCGCTCCAGACGGTGACCGCGTCCCCGGCGCGGACCTTGGATTCGTCCCCGCTGGCGAGCGGCAAGCGGACGCGGACGCGCGACGTGTCGGCCAGGTCGGCGACGGGGAGCGAGCTGCCGGCGGCGATCTCCGCCCCCTTGGTCGTGTAGACGGCGGTGATCACCCCGTCGAACGGCGCGCGAACGGTGGAAGCCGCCGCGCCGGAGATCTTCGCGAGCACGTCCCCCTCGTGGACGACGGTGCCGACGGCCACGTCGAGCTCGTCGACCTTACCGGCGCCGCGCGCCTGGATCGACGCCTGACGGCTCGGCTCCACGTCCCCGTTCAGGGTCCACGCGGCAGCGACTGGCACCGCCATCGACGCCGTCCCCATGGCTCCGTGACCGAGCGTGGTCTTGTAGGCGATGGCACCGACGCCGAGCAGGCCGGTGAGGGCGAGACCGGCCGCGACCCCCTTGGCGGCTGAGAGAGCCGATTGCGCGAGTCCCCCCTTCGGCGCGGCGCTGTACGGCGGCACCGTGGCGGTCGCGCCGGGGAAGGAGCTGACCTCTTCCTGGTTCGACGGGCTGCGAAACGGGGGCGAAGCTTGCGACGCGCGCAGCGGCGGCGCGGGGCGCGACGACGTCGGCCGGCTCGACTCGTCGCGACGGATCTTCGGAGCCGACAGCCGGGCGTCGGAAGGGCGAACGGAGCGAACCGAGCGAGCCGAGGTGGGAACCGGCGTCGCCGTCTTCACACTCGCCGCCGCGGGGAACCAGGAGGACCCGAGCTGCGTCGG
>JAMFST010001092.1 GCA_026225435.1 Labilithrix luteola | reverse complement strand
TGTACATGTCGCCGGAGCAGCTCCGCAGCTCCAAGGCCATCGACGTGCGCGCGGATGTCTGGTCGCTCGGGGTCATCACCTACGAGCTGCTGACTCGCCACGTCCCCTTCACCGCCGACAACATGGTGGACCTGTTCGCGTCGATCCAGGAGACCGATCCGCGGCCGCTCACCGCTCTGCGCGGAGACATCCCGCCGGCGCTCAGCATGGCCGTGCTGCGCTCGCTGCGTCGTTTGCCCGCCGAGCGGTACGGGAGCGCGTTCGAATTCGGCAAGGCGCTGGAGCCGTTCGGCAGCACGAGCGCGCAGGCGGCGATGCAGCGGCTCGAGGCGCGCATGGCGGCGAAGGGTGTCGCGCCGCGAAGCCTCCCGCCGCGCGATCCGTCGCTCGGGTCCGGCGGTTCCACGCAGAGAATCGCGACGCCGAGCGCCAGCGCGAACATGGCGGCGGCAGCCGCGGTCTCGGCGGCGCCACCGCCACGCGCAGGAGGGTCGACTGCCGCTCCGTGGTCGGTGACCGGAGGGGAATCGCCGCGGGCCTCGATCCCGTCCCGGCGGGGGGCGCTCGTGCTCGTGCCCTTCGCGCTCGTCGCCGTGAGTGCCGCGGCTGGAGGCGCGTTCTTCCTCCACCGCAGCGGATCGACCGGCGGAAGCACGAGCGCCACCTCGGCGTCCAGCCCCGTGGCGACGTCAGCGACCGCGTCGGTGAGCTCGCCGAGCGCATCGAGCGAGGCGACCGGCGCCGTGAAGACGGCGCCCTCCGGATCCGCGGCCGTGGAGGCGCCGGTGCAAGCCGCACCGTCCGCTTCGCCGCCGCCAGCAGCGGCCGCGAGCGCGGCTCCGCGGAAGGATCCGCCCCGTCTCAAGATGCCCTCCTCGCCCACGTCGGCCGCACCTGCCTCCCCTCACCCGTCCAGCCCGTCGCCTCCCGCCAACCCCATGAGCATGAAGCCCTTCTGACATGTCGCGCTCTCGCACCCTCCGGCTAAAGCTCACGCATTCCGTCGCGGCCGTCGCGGGCATCTTCGCGCTGCTCTCGAGCGCTCCCGTCCACGCCGCCGCGCCGGGGCCCCTCGCCACCAGTCTGACCGGGGACGCGCTCGACAGCTACAAGTCGGCCAAGCTGCTGTTCGACGACCACGACTACGCCGGGGCGGTCACCAAGTTCCACGCTGCCTACGACGCCTCGCACGACGCGCGGCTGCTGTGGAACATGGCCGCGTGCGAGAAGGAGCTGCGTCACTACGCGCGCGCCTCCGAGCTGGTCGACAGGTTTCTCCGCGACGCCACCAACCTCGACCCGAGCCAGATCGCCCAGGCGCGCGCCACCCAGGCCGCGTTCAAGCAGTTGTTCAGCGAGGTGACCTTCGCCATCGAGCCGGCGGGGGCCACCGTGCGCCTCGACAAGGACGAGATCGGCCAGGCGCCGCTCACCAACCCGGTCGCCGTGGACATCGGGACGCACACCTTGCACGTCGAGCGTGATGGCTACACGACCGCCGATCAGCAGCTCTCGATCACCGGGTCGACCACGCCGCGCGTCGTCGTGTCGCTCTCTCCCGTCGCGTCGACGGCGTTTCTGGCCGTGAAGGTCGAGGATGCTGCGTACTCGGTGCTCGTCGATTCGAAGTTCGTCGGCAAGGGGACGTGGGAAGGGGCGGTCTCGCCCGGCACTCATCAGGTGACGGTCGAGGGGCCGGGAAAGCAGACCAAGGTGACCGACGTGGACCTCGCCCTCGGAGAACATCGCTCGCTCAGCCCCCACCTCGACGACGAGAAGCGCGCTGTGTGGCCGTGGATCGTGGGCGGCGGCGCGGTCGTCGTCGCCGGGCTCGCCGTCGGCGGCTACTTCCTCTTCCGCCCGTCCGATTCGACCGGAGCGTTCCCCGACAGCAAGCTCGGGACGGTCATGGCCCACCGCGGAGGTGGCCGGTGAGCACCCTGATCCGTGGGGCCCTCCTGGCCGCAGCGATCGCCGGTGCCGCGGTGATGGCGCCGGGCTGTTCGAGCACGACGACCTCGCCCGGCGGGTTGCTCGTCGTGATGAGCAGTGACGGGACGCTGACCCAGGCCACGCGCCTGCACGTCGACATCACGTCGTCCGACGGCTCGAAGCCGTACCGCAACGCCGACTACGCCATCCCCGCCGAGACCACGTTACCGACGACCATCGGCGTGGAGACCGACGGGGACAGCGCCACGGCTGTCAGCGTGAACGCGAGCCTGTGGGCCGGCACCACCCTGCTCGACGATCGCGAGGACCAGGTGATCCAGATCCCGACCGCGCGGGTCGTGGAGCTCGACATCGTCTTCAGCGCCAAGTGCACGGCGCACGCCGACTACCAGGACGCCGGCGCCGCCAGCCCCTGTGGCACGGGGCAGACCTGCAATGCGGCGGACGGCACCTGCGTGTCGAGCACGGTCAACGCCGGTCAGCTCCCTGACTACAGCGGCGGCGACGCGGGGACCGGCACGCCCGACGCCACGGTTGTCGACAGCGGCGCCGACGGGGCGACACCGGACAGCGGACCTAGCGCGTGCTCACCGTCAACCTGCCCGACCGGCTGCTGCGACGCCGCCGGCACGTGCGTGACACAGACGAGCAAGACGCAATGCGGCAACGCTGGGGTCGTCTGTGCAGCGTGCACCGGGACGAATGAGTGCGTGGCTGGCGCCTGCGGGTGCGCCAGCAGCAACGACTGCCCGACAGGCACGGCGTGCGACACGACCACGCAAAGGTGCACCTCGAGCTGCACCGGGAACCTCGTCTGTCAGGATTCCTGCTGTGACGGCACCGTCTGCCAGAGCGTGAAGGCCACGCGCTGCATCGGCAGCACACCGCAGACGTGCGAGGACCCGGGGACCTGGGTCACGGGGCCCATCGCCGGCGGCACGTGCGGGGCGGTGTGCACCCCGGGAGTTCCCTCGTGCAACGGGCAGCAGCCGCAGACGTGCGACGCGACCGGAACCCTGCAGGACAACGGCGGGCCCTGCTCGGGTAAGACATGCGTCAGTGGCGTCTGCAGCGGTGTGTGTGCGCCGGGGATGACACAATGCTGCACCGACTTGTGCCAGGCCGGCGGACCGACCTGTGGAGCCGAGACGATGTACACCAGCCAGGAGGGCTGCACCGGAAACACCAGCCTCTATCTCTATCCAGAGAGTTGCGGCCCGGACGGGGAATGGGTGAAGGGCTCCCAGTGCCCGCTCACCTACTATGACAACACCAACGCGTTCGTCTGCCTGTACGCCAACGGGGCGGCGGCGTGCAAACCGCCCGGTTGAGCGCGCAGGCCGGCGCTCACCCCAACGCCCGGTCCACCGCCCGCTGCCACCGCGCCAGGTGAGCATCCCGCTCCGCCTTCTCCATTGCCGGCTCGAAGGTCCGGTCCTTCTTCACCATCGGCGCGGTCTGCTCCGGCGCGAGCAGCCCGGCGCCGACCGCCGCGAGCATCGCCGCGCCTCTGCCCGTCGACTCCACCTCGGTCGGCCGCTCCACGGTGACGCCGCCGAGGTCCGACTGGAACTGCATCAGCAGGTCGTTCCGCGCCGCGCCTCCGTCCACGCGTAGGCGCGCGATCGGGCGCCTGGCGTCCTTCTGCATGGCGTCGAGCAGGTCGTACACCTCGAAGGCGATCCCCTCGAGCGCGGCGCGCGCGATGTGCGCCTTCGTGGTCCCGCGCGTGATGCCCGAGATCAGCCCGCGCGCGTTCGGGTCCCAGTGCGGCGCGCCCAGGCCCGCGAGCGCGGGCACGAACGTCACTCCGTCCGACGACTCCACCGAGCGAGCCAGCGCCTCGATGTCCTCCGCCTTCGAGATCAGCCCGAGCCCGTCACGCAGCCACTGCACCGCGGCGCCGGCGACGAAGGCGCTCCCCTCGAGCGCGTAGGTGACGTCCTTGCCGAGCTTCCAGGCGCAGGTGGTGACCAGGCCGTGCTCGCTCAGGATCGGACGGTCGCCGATGTTGGTCAGGGCGAAGGCGCCGGTACCGTAGGTGCACTTGGCGTCGCCCCGCTCGAAGCACGCCTGGCCGAAGAGCGCCGCCTGCTGATCGCCCGCCATGCCGGCGACGGGGATGCCATCGGCGAGGAAGCCGACGCCGCTGGTCTCGGAGATGATCTCGGCGTTGCCGACGATGCTCGGCAGCACCGCCTCGGGGACGCGGAACGTCCCGAGCAGCTCGGGGTCCCACTCGACCCGCGCCAGGTTCATCAGCAGCGTGCGCGAGGCGTTGGTCGCGTCGGTGACGTGCTTCTTCCCGCCGCTCAGGCGGTGGACGAGGAAGCTGTCGATGGTGCCGAAGGCGATCTCCCCCTTCTCCGCTCGCGCGCGCGCCCCTTCGACGTGGTCGAGGATCCACGCGATCTTTGTGCCGGAGAAGTAGGCGTCGATGACCAGGCCGGTCTTCTCGCGCACGCGCGGCTCGTGCCCCTCGGCCTTGAGCTTCGTACAGATGTCCGCGGTGCGGCGGCACTGCCAGACGATGGCGTTGTGGATCGGGTCGCCGCTCTTGCGGTCCCAGAGCAGCGTGGTCTCGCGCTGGTTGGTGATGCCGATGGCCGACAGCGCCCCCTTGCTCTTGCCGTCGACCTTGGCGGCGGCGAGAGCCTGGGTGACCGCCTTCTCGACCGAGGTCCAGATCTCGCTCGCCTTGTGCTCCACCCAGCCCGGATGGGGAAAGTACTGGGGGAACTCCACCGTCGCACGGCCGAGGGTGGTGCCGTCGAGGGCGACGACGAGGGCAGTGGTGCCGGTGGTTCCTTGATCGATGGCGAGGATCGGCGAGTTCGGCATGGTCAGCCGCGCACGCTACCGGGTGGACCTGGCGTTGACCAAGAGGCTCGCGCGGGGTGCGCGTTGGCGGGGCGCGTCACGGCGATGGAAGGACCGCTTCTCGCGGCGCGGATCCTCCTGCGGCCGTCGCGACTAGGGAACCGCGACGGGATACGACCCGAGCACCTTGATCATCGCCACGTGCTCCTCGAGCTCGGCGAGCGCTTCCTTCATCGTCGCGTCCTCGACGTGCCCGTCGAGATCGATGAAGAAGCCGTACTCCCACTTGGCCTGGCGTGACGGGCGTGACTCGATGCGGGTCATGCTGATGTCGTGCTTGGCAAAGGGGCTGAGCACCTTGAAGAGCGCGCCCGGCTGGTCCTTGATGAGCACCAGCAGCGAGGTGCGATCGTGCCCCGACGGCGGGAAGATCTGCCGCCCGAGCACCAGAAAGCGCGTGGTGTTGCCGGCGTCGTCCTGGATCGGGCTGGTGATGACCTTCT
>JAMFST010001091.1 GCA_026225435.1 Labilithrix luteola | reverse complement strand
CCACCCGCCACCCTGTGCCGCGAGGTCGTCCAACAGCAACGCCCCCGCCCGCTTCGCCCAACGGCGACGCGCAGATCAACTAGTAGTCCGCGACCAGAGGGCGTCAGCCGCGGCAGCGCAGCCGGGCGTGGTCACTCCCGGGTCGTCGCGGCAGCGGACGGCCGCGCCGCCGCGCTCACCCGTATCCCTGGTGCGAGCGCCGAGCATCATCATCGAGCCGGTCGTGCCGGTGGCCCCGCCGCCCGCCGCGCCCGCGCCGCCGCCGCCGGGATTCCTCCGAATCGACTCGATGAAGCTGAACAAGCTGATCGTGTCCTCGTACAAGACGATGGGCTTTGCCATCCTCGGATTCATCCTCGCCGGCCTCGCGAGCTTCATCCTCATCAATCTTTTCTATCTAGTGAACCGAGGGTGGGTGACGCCGCTCACTCTGTCGTCGAGCGACCCGCGCGTCCTGCAGCTGAGCGGCCAGCGCGCCAGCTTCCGCTCTGGGCGCGAGGCGGTTGCCATCCAGCGGCTCGACCTGCGGGCGCGCCGGCAAGACGCCCTGCGGGTCTCCGACAGCGAGGGGCGCTTCCAGGAGGAGTTCGCCGCGACGCTCACCGCCGATCACGATGCGCGCCTGGCCCAGCTGGGGGAGTTCAAGCGACTCCTCGGCGACCTGTCGGCCACCCGCAGCCAGGTGGTTCGCTCCAACGACGATTTTCGCGACCTGTCGCGCGAGCAGCTGAAGGAGGAGTACGCCGCTCACCTCATCGACAAGGACCAGCACGTCCGCGGCGGCTTCGAGCTCGGACAGATCGCCGGCGCCAACGTGTCGCTGCACGAGAGGAACGTGGAGATCGACGCGCGCGTCGCCGACCTCTCCCGGCAGGTCGAGTCGCTCGACGCCGCGCGCGGCAAGACCCAGGCGGCCATGAGCTACGAGGTGCTGCACATGCACCACGAGTACGAGCAGTCGGTGCTCGTCCAGAAGAAGGCGGACGGCGACGCCACCTCGCTGGACGAGAGCATCCGCGTGCTCGACCAGGAGGTCGAGGCCTACGATCGCGAGATCGAGCGCATCGAGCGCGCGCCCTACCTGATGGCAGCCGACCGGAGCGTCACGACGGCCTTCGTGCCCTACGACAACGTCGGTTCGGTGAACGTCGGCGATGCGGTCTACGGCTGCCTCGTGAGCGTCCTCATCTGCCACAAGGCGGGCACGGTCGCGGAGGTGCTCGACGGTGAGGTGCTCGGCTACCACCCGCTCCACAACCGCGAGCTCCGCGGAGTCCTCGTGCGCCTCGACCTGCAGGATGCCTCCGCCATCCGGCTACCGGTGCTGCACCTGAAGCACGCGCCGCTGGGGGTCTGAGGTGGCGCGCGCGCGCTCGTTCGCGACGGCCTCGTTCCTCGCCGCCCTGGTGATGGCCGGGTCGGCTCGAGCCGACGGCCCCTCCGCGGTCGAGCGAGATACGTCGGAGTACTGCCGCTTCCAGGAAGGGGTCGCCTCGGCGCAGAGCGTCCTGCTCGTGGCCCCTTCGGTGTACGCCTCTGGCGGCTACGTCACCGGCGCCGACGCGAGCAGCGGTGCGTCGGCGCTTCCCCCCACGACGCGCCTCACCGCGGGAGCAGCGTACAGCTTCGGCTCCTTGAACCAGGGGCTGGCCATCCGCGATCAGGCGCGCGCCGAGTGCACCCGCTACGCCACGGAGAGCGCGCTGCGGGCCTTCATCGAACGCAACCGCGATGGGTCGAGCGTGCGCGCTCTCACGGCGCGTGCCCGCGTGCTCGACGAGGCGCT
>JAMFST010001090.1 GCA_026225435.1 Labilithrix luteola | reverse complement strand
CGGCGCGAACTCGCGCTTCACCGGCTCGGCGACGAGGTGAAACTCCTTCACCCCCTGGTTCCAGGTCCAGGGGAGCGTGCTGCCGTTCGGCGTGACGACCGGCGTGTACATCCGTGCAGCGGGCGGAGCTGGCGTCGCGACCTCCTCGGCCGCCGCGCGTTTTCCACGGAGCAGGCCGAGCCCCGCACCGAGCGCCGCCGCTCCCGACAGAGCCTTCCTTCGTCCGATCATCGCGTCGCTCCTCCCGTGGCCCGTTCGAGCTCGGCGCGCGCCACCCAGTAGCCCCGGTTCGCCTCGAGCAGCGCGCGGTAGGCGTCGATCTCGTTCTGCTTCGCCTGGATGAGCGGGTACACCCCGAGCAGCATGGCGTCGTACTGCGTCTGCGACAGCTTCACCGCCTGCTCGCGCAGCGGCACCAGCGTCTGCGTGTACAGCTCCACCACGCGGCGACTGGCCACCAGCTTCCCGTACGCCTCGCGCACCTCGGAGCGCACGTCGGCCACCAGCGCCGCCTCGCGATCCCGCGCCGCCCGGTAGCGCGCCCGCAGGGTGGCCACCTTGGCCTGCTTCTGGTCGAAGATCGGCAGCTCCAGCTGCGCCGCCGGCCCCACGGTGGAAAACCGCTCCGGCGCGCGCTCGTAGCCGACGCCGACATCGAAGCTGCCGAGCCAGCGCGTCTCCCCGGCGAGATCGAGCGCGCGCGCCAGCGTCTCCACATCGGCGCGGGCCGCGGCCACGTCGAGCCGGCTCTTCAGCGCCGCCTCCTCCAGCGAAGCACCGTCCGGATCCTTCGCCGGCAGCTCGGGCAGGCGCGGCAGGAGGTGGAACTGCGCCGCCGGCAGCCCGAGCTTGCGCGTCAGCTCCTCGCGCGCCGCCAGCGCCTCGGCATCGCTCTGCACCAGATCGGTCTTCACCTGCTCGTACAGGCTCGCCTGGTTGGCGCGATCGAGATCGCTCAGGTTTCCCGCCTTGGCCTGCCGCTGCGTGAGGTCGAGCGCCGCCTCCCCCGCCTCGGCGACGAGCCGGCGCATCTCGGCGATCTGCCCCGCCGCCGTCGCCCGGTAGAAGGCCGACTCGGTCTCGAAGACCAGGTCGAGCGCCGCCTGCCCGACGCGCAGCTCGGTGGCCCGCAGCGCCGCCCGCGCGACCTTCTTGCGCGCCGCGAGGAACAGCACGCTGACGAAGTCCTGCGAGAGCGACAGCCCCACGCCGGTGCGGATCGAGCCCGAGAGCGGAAACCCTACCGACCCACCGACCACCGGGTTCGACAGCAGCCCCGCTTGCACCAGATCGGCCTGCGCCAGGCTCAGCTCCTCGAAGGTCGCCTGCAGGCCGCGGTTCGACAGCAGCGCCACCTGCACCGCGCGGTTCACGTCGAGCGGTTCCACCAGCAGCTTCTGCACCCGCTTGCCGATGGCGCGCTGGCTCACGGCGGCGTCGTCGCTGTCCCCGTCGGTCGCCTCGCTCCAGTCGAGCCCGTGCCCCGAGCGCGCCGCGACCAGCGTCGACGTGTCGTGGAACGCGTCGGCCGGCGACGTGGACGCGCAACCGGTGGCGAGCGCGCCGAGCAGCAACGCCTGGCTGGTGCGTGTAACGATGTTACGCACGGCGACGCCCCGCGAACACGTCGAGCAGCTCTCCCAGCACGCGGTCGAGCTCCGCCCCCGACTCGAGCTTGGCCGCCTTGTGCACGCAGTGGTGCAGGTGCCGGTCGAGCAGCTGCCCCTCCACCTTGGCGAGCGCGGCGTGCACCGCCTTGGTCTGCTGGAGCACGTCGATGCAGTACGCGTCCTCCTCGACCATCTGCACCACCCCGCGCAGGTGCCCCTCGATGCTCCGCAGCCGCGCGAGCACCGTCGTCCGCGCCCCGCTGTCGGCGGGGGCGTGCCGCAGCGCCTCCGCCTTGGCGTTGCCCTCCGTCGTGGTCCTGCTTGCGGTCTTGAGCTTGGGTTTGAGCTTGGCCATGATCGTCATCCCCCCCTGGGGGGGTGTGGTAGGAAGATGGCACCGCGCGAGGGCTACGTCAAACGTCCCGGCTACTCGATGACGCAGGT
>JAMFST010001089.1 GCA_026225435.1 Labilithrix luteola | reverse complement strand
GCGAGATGTAGATGGGATCGATCGAGCGGACGCCGTTGCCGATGCTCCCGCTCATGGTGAAGCCCTGGAACGGCCCGATGAGCGCGGTGGCGCGCGGCATGATCGCGCCGGCGCTGGTGGAGTAGCGCTGCTGCGGCTCGCGGTAGGCGCCGTGCTCCTGCTCGGTGAAGCAGGACTGATCGATCTGCGGGTTGGTCTGGCTGGGGTAGTCGGGCGTCGCCTGCGCGGCGCAGTTGTTGAGGACGTCGAAGAGGAACATGTCCGCCCGCACGCCGCCGCGGAAGGCGAGCCAGGACGTGGCCTTGAGGTTCGCGTCGGCATACAGACCGATATCGCCGAGCGTGGACGTGAGGTCGACCTCGCGCTTGTACGGGACCTGGTTGCTCGCCTGCAGGCGATCCTGGGTGGAGGTCGTCTGGTCGCCGCGCGCGTAGTAGCCGAGCTCCACCTCCTGCGGCAGGTCGAGGAAGGTGCCGTGCCAGCGCGACGAGCCGCGCGCGCCCAGCGTCATCTCGTTGAACTCGAGGTCGAGGAGATCGCCGCGCTGGTCGTGGAGCGACTGCGCCGCCTCCTGCGTGTCGGTGAGGAAGCCGGTGAAGTCCTCGAGCAGGCGCATCTGCCGGTAGATGGCGAAGAACTGCTGCGAATAGTCGAAGGCGCCGACCCGCTTCTCGTAGGCAATGGCCAGCGAGTAGCGCGAGGCGGTGTTGCCCGTCTGGTTCGGGTCCTCGGTGCCGTAGAAGCTCTTGCGACCGGAGACGTAGTCGTCCTGCCGCATGACGCCGGCGGAGTTGTAGACGGTGTCGTACGCGGTGGCGGTGATGCGGAAGGTGCCGCCGGCGAAGCTCCCTTCGTACTGGCCGATGGCCGAGCCGCGCTTGTACTGGCGGTTGGTCCCGTAGCCGTCGGAGGTGGCGTACTCGGCGCCGCCGAAGGTGCCGTTGCCGGTCCCGTCCGGGCCCCACGTCATCAGGAGGCGCTGGCTGTTGTAGCTGCCGGTGGTGAACTTGGCGGTGAGACCGCGCTCGGTGAGGCCGAGGTGATAGTCCGCGCTGCCGGCGACGGCGAAGTTGCCCTGCTGCGGCGCGTACGGCCCCTCGGTGACGCGCAGGCCTTCGACGAGCTCGGGGATGATGAAGTGGGTGTCGGCGTAGCCGTTGCCGTGGAGGTTGCCGGCGTCGTTGATGGGGACGCCGTCGACGGTGAACTCGAGGTCCTGCCCTTCGCGCGCATCGAAGCCGCGGAGGAAGACCTGCTCGGCGTGCCCCGATCCACCCTCGTTGGTGAGGAGGATGCCGGGGGCGAGCTTGAGGAGATCGGAGGCGTTGCCGCGCGGGACCGCGCCGAGCGCGCCGACGTCGATGGTGTAGTCCGCGGTGCCGTGCTCGCGCGTCTGGTAGCGACCGCGGACGACGATGTCCTCGGCGGCAGGGGCACCGGGCGCGGTGGACGGGCCGACCGGGCCGGCGCTCGACGCGCCGCTCGATGGAGTCGCGGCGGCCGCGGTCGAAGCGCTCGGCGTCGCGGACGTCGCCGCGCTGGCGTGGCTCGGAGCCAGCTCGTCCGGCTTCTGCGTGTCCACCATCTCCGGCGGCGGCGCGGGGGGCGCGAAGTGGAACGGGATGCGGATGCGGCTGGCGACGGCCTTGCCTCCACGCTGCGCAGGATTGAAGGTCCACTGCCGGACGGCGACCACCGCTG
>JAMFST010001088.1 GCA_026225435.1 Labilithrix luteola | reverse complement strand
GCTCGAGGCCGGCGACGAGCTCGGAGCAGAAGAGGACGACCCGCGGACGAATCTGTTCCCCCAACGCACGCGAGTCTTCGTCGAGCGCGCGCAGCGCCTGAGGGTCCCAGTGAACGCGATCTTGCCGAGGTGGATAGCGGTCAAGGTCGTACGCGAGATTGATCACTGGGCGGAACAGATTCGCGAGGTCGTGGCTCACCGCCTGACCGAAGGACATCGTGCGCCAGACACCGTACAAATGTTGGCATCCATCGACGACCGGCGCCCGCCCATCGGTCATCTCGCGCGCCAGCACCGCGGACTCCCGCATCATCTGGATGTAGAGGAGGCGTCCACTCTCCTCGCGCACCGGTACACGCACGCCCCATGCGGCCGCCGCACGACGAAGCCACGGCTCGACCTCGTCGCGCGGCGTGTTGCCGTTCATCCCGGCGATCACCTGCAACGCTTCCTCATCGTCGTCAGCGAGCACGAGCGCCAGCGCCCACGCCACGGCGTCCTCGACGACGGCATCGTCGAGCGCCGCACGCGCCAGCAGCTCGAGCAGCTCCAGCCGTCGCGCGTCATCCGCCACTGCGCCCCCCTCCGCTCAGCTCTTGTGATGCGACGGCTGCAGACCGTACACCGGCGTCGGGATCCCCTCCATCCGCGCCTTCAGCTGCAGCGAGAGGAACTGCGAATAGTGCCGCGACTGGTGCAGGTTGCCGCCGTGGAACCACAGCGACTGCTGCTGCGTCGGCTTCCACATGTTGCGCAGCTCGCCCTCCCACGGGCCGGGATCCTTGGGCGTGTCGGAGCCGAGGCCCCAGACCTTGCCGACCTTGTCGGCCATCTCCTGCGAGGCGATCTTCGCCACCCAGCCGTTCATCGAGCCGTAGCCGGTGGCGTAGACGATGAGGTCCGCCGGGAGCTTGGTGCCGTCCTTCAGGACGACCGCCTTCTTCTCGATGTGATCCACGTCGCCCGCCTTCAGCTTGATCTTGCCCTCGGCGACGAGCTGCGAGGCGCCGACGTCGATGTAGTAACCGGAGCCGCGGCGCAGGTACTTCATGAACAGGCCGGAGCCGTCGACGCCGTGATCGAGCTTGAAGCCCGCCTTGGCGAGCGCCGCGTAGAAGGCCTCGTCACGCCGCTGGATCTCGGCGAACGCGGGGATGTGGATCGCCGGGAGCACCTTGTACGGGATCGAGGCGAAGACCATGTCCGCCTTGTCGGTGGTGATTCCGTTCTGCACCGCTTCCTCGGAATACAGCCCCCCGAGCACCACCTCCATGAGCGAGTCGGATCGCACGATGTGCGTCGACGAGCGCTGCACCATGGTGACGTCGGCGCCGTGCTCCCAGAGGTCTGCGCAGATGTCGTGGGCCGAGTTGTTCGAGCCGATGACCACGCACTTCTTCCCCTCGTACTCCGCGCCGCTCGGGTGGCGGCTCGAGTGGTGCTGCCGGCCTTCGAAGCTGTCGGCCCCCTCGTACTTCGGCTGGTTGGGCATGCCGGAGACGCCGAGCGCGAAGATCAGCTGTTTGGGGTGCAGGGTTACCTTCTCATCGCGCCCGTCTACCTTCCGCGCGACCTCGACGGTCCACTCCTGCTTCTTCTCGTCGAAGCTCGCCTTCGTCGCCTCCGACGAAGTCCAGTAATCGAGCTCCATCACCTTCGTGTACATCTCCAGCCAGTCGCCGAGCTTGTCCTTCGGCGCGAACACCGGCCAGTCGTCGGGAAACGGGAGGTACGGCAGGTGGTCGTACCAGACCGGGTCGTGCAGACAGAGCGCGTGGTACCGGTTGCGCCACGAGTCACCGGCGCGCGCGTTCTTCTCCAGGATGATCGTGGGCACGCCGAGCCGCTTCAGCCGCGCACCGAGCGCGATGCCCCCCTGCCCTCCGCCGATGATCACGCAGTACGGCTGCACCTCGTGCCCCAGCTTCGCCTGCTCGAGGGTGCGCTTGTCGAGCCAGCTCTTTCGCCCGACGGCGACGCCGTGCTCGGCCCCCTTCACGCGGCGCGCCCCCTTCTTCTCCTCGTGACCTTTCAGCTCGGTCATCGTCGTGAGCAGCGTCCACGCCTTGCCGTCGCGCAGCCGCACGTGCCCTCGCCCGCGCGACACCGCCGTCTCGAAGGTGAACCACGCCTCGCTCATCCCGTCGGCGACCACACCCTCCCCTTCGGTCTTCCACGACGACGGCTTCACCCCAGCGAGCGTCCCGTCGAGCATCTTGCCGATCGCCGCCGGCCCCTCGAGGGTCGTGATGTTCCAGGTGAACGACACCAGGTCGCGCCAGAAGCAGTCCTCGGTGAAGAGCGCGGAAGCCCTCTTCGCATCACCTTTGGCGAGCAGCGCAGAAAACGTATCCAACCAGCTCGTCACGGCCTTCGTCGCGGCGGAGATCTCTTTCTCGTTTTCGGACATGGCCGGCAGCGTAACGCCGCGATCGCCGCCGCTTCCACGCCGCACGTGCTCGCAAATGGTGACGCACAGCGCCAGCGCAGCTGGTTATTCCAGAATCGCAATCACCTACGCGCGGTTTGACGAACCGCCAAACGTGACGTAAACGTCATGTTCAGGCTCACACCATGAACGAACGGATGCGCATCGGAGAGCTGGCGGAGCGCGCGGAGGTCACGCCGCGCACCGTTCGTTATTACGAGAGCCTCGGCTTGCTCCCCCACGGCGAGCGCGAAGGGGGCGGGCAGCATTACTACCGGCCGGAGATGGTGCTGCGGCTGCGCAAGATCGAGCAGCTGAAGAAGCTCGGGCTGAGCCTCGAAGAGGTCGCCGGGGTCATCGACCTCTACTTCACCGACCCGAGCGGGCTGCGCGCCAAGCACAAGGTGCTCGGCATGCTGCGGGCGCACCTGGCCACGGTGGACCAGAAGGTCGGAGAGCTGCAGCAGGCGCGCGACGAGCTGCAGGCGCACGTCGTTCGCTTCGAGCAGTGGCTGGAGGTGCAGAAGAAGGGTTGACTTTTTTTGCCATAAACATGACGTAAACGTCAACGTTAGCTTCAAAGGAACCTCATCATGAGCAACGCGATCGGATTCATCGGGCTCGGTCTCCTCGGCCTGCCGGCGGCGACCAATCTCCTCGACAAGGGGCACTCGCTCCGCGTGTACAACCGTACGGGGAGCAAGGCGGACCCGCTGGTGGCGCGCGGGGCGGTCCGCGCGGAGACGCCGGCCGACGCCTGCACGCCGGGCGGGGTCGTCGTCAGCTTCTTGTGGGACGACGCCTCGGTGCTCGAGGTCGTGACCAGCGCGGGCTTCCTCGATCGCCTCGGCCCGGGCGGCGTGCACATCGCCATGAGCACCATCCTCCCGGAGACGGCGCGCAAGCTGGCGGCGCTGCACGAGGCGAAGGGGGCGATCTACCTCGATGCACCGGTCTTCGGCCGGCCCGAGGCGGCGGTGGCGCGCAAGCTGTCCATCGCGCTCGCCGGGCCCGAGGCGGCCAAGGAGCGTGCGCGGCCGATCCTCGAGGACCTCGGCGGCTCGGGCATCTTCGACTTCGGCGAGAGCATCGGCTCCGGCGTCGCCGTGAAGCTCGCCGGCAACTTCCTCATCATGTCGGCGACGCGCTCGCTCGGCGAGGCGCTCGGCTTCGCCGGCAAGAACGGCGTCGACCAGGCCGCGGTGCTGGCGATGCTGACCTCGACCTTGTTCCCCTCGCCCATCTACCAGT
>JAMFST010001087.1 GCA_026225435.1 Labilithrix luteola | reverse complement strand
GGGAACAGCCAGTAGGCGAACCACGGGCGGCCGAGGTGGAAGACCGGGAACAGCCCCGCCTGCACGATGGCGAAGAGGGTCATCCCCTCGGCGAAGCGGTTGATGCTGGTGCGCCACTTCTGCTCGAGCAACAGGAGGAAGGCGGAGATGAAGGTGCCGGCGTGGCCGATGCCGATCCACCAGACGAAGTTGGTGATGCCGAAGGCCCACGCGACCGGGATGTTGTTCCCCCACACGCCGATGCCGGCGACGGCCGTGTAGGTGAGCGCGGCGAAGAGGACGAGGGAGAGCGTGCCGGTGACCGCCATCGCCGGGAGGATCCAGCGCGGCGGCTTGAGCGTGTTGTCCACCAGCTGGCGCACCAGCGCCTCGTCCGAGGGGCGGCCGAGGAGCACGTCCTCGGCGGCGTTGGTGGCGACGACCCGCGGCGGCAGGATCGCGTCCTGCTCCGCGGTCGTCTCGGGCACGACCGGACTGGAGGTGACGGCGCTCACGACAGCAGCTCCGGGTTGGGGTTGCGGACGCGCGCGGCGTAGCGGACGCGCGGCTCGGTCCCGAGCTCGTTGAGGACGGCGTAGGCGCGCGGCGCCAGCCACTGCTTGGAGACCGCCGAGCCGGGGCGCGCCAGGTCACCGAAGGTGATCGCCTTCGACGGGCACACCTGGGCGCAGGCGCTGGTGAACTCGTCGGTCTGCTCCGCCCGCCCCTGCACCTCCGCCTGCTGCTGCGTGCGGCGGATGCGCTGCACGCAGAACGTACATTTTTCCATGACGCCGCGGGCGCGCACGGTGACGTCGGGGTTGCGGCCGAGGCGCACCACCTCGGGCTCGTCGTCGTGGTAGTCGAACCAGTTGAAGCGCCGCACCTTGTAGGGGCAGTTGTTCGAGCAGAAGCGGGTGCCGACGCAGCGGTTGTAGACCATCTGGTTCAGCCCCTCGGAGCTGTGGTTCGTCGCGCCGACCGGGCAGACGTACTCGCAGGGGGCCTTCTCGCAGTGCTGGCAGAGCATCGGCTGCGACACCGTCTCCGGGGTATCGGCGGGACCGCGGAAGTAGCGGTCGATGCGCAGCCAGTGCATCTCGCGCCGCTTGGCCACGCCGGTCTTGCCGACGGTGGGGACGTTGTTCTCGACCTGGCAGGCGAGCACGCAGGCGTTGCAGCCGGTGCAGGCGTTCAGATCGATGACCATCCCCCATTGCCGCTCGGCGCCCGGCTTGAGGACGAAGAGCGTCTCGTTCGGCCCGCGCTTGTCGGCGCCCCAGACGGCGGACGGAGCGGACGGTTCGCCCGCGGGCGGCGCCTTGGTCAGCTCGGCGAGCGTGGTCTCCGGGACGACGACGTCGTCGCGCCCCTCGAGCGCGAAGTGCGCCTGCGCCGAGGCCAGCTCGGTCGTCCGTCCGGTCCTGGTGATCGTGAGACGCTCCGCAGCGGGAGAGCCGTCCGCCGTCGCCAGGAGATACGCGTTGACCCCCACGTCGCGGGCGACGCTCTCCGCACCGCGGCGGCCAGAGCCGAGAGGGACCGTCACCACGTCGAGCGCCTGGCCGGGAGCCACGCGCACCGGAGCCTCGAGCGAGCCGCTGCCGAGGGTGAGCGTCACCAGGTCCCCGTCGACGAGACCGAGGCGCGCCGCGGTGCTCGGCGCCAGCAGCGCCGCGTTTCCCCAGGTCAGCTTGGTGAGCGGATCGGGCAGCTCCTGCAGCCAGGGGCAGTTGGCGAGCGCGCCGTCGTGCAGGCGCGTGTCGAGCGGGGTCGACAGCTCGAAGGATCCTGCGACCGGCGCGGTCGTCTTCGCCGCGAGCTCGGCGAGCGCTCGCGGGACGGCGGCGAGGCGATCCGCCGAGATGGGGGCGCGATCGATGGCTGTCGGCCCCGAGGCGACACCGCGGACGAGCGCGTGCGACCAGCCGGAACCGGCGAGGGTCTTCAGCTTCGCCAGCGCCGGCGACGAGACGGACGTCCGGTCGGCGATCGTCGCGGGCGACGCCGCGCCGGTGGCCAGGTCGGTCAGCTCGGTGAGCAGCTCCAGCGCGGTGCGCCCCCCGGTGAGCGGCTGCAGCACCGGCTGCGCGATCGACCAGGTGCCGTCGTACGCGGCGCCGTCGCGCCAGGTCTCGAAGGG
>JAMFST010001086.1 GCA_026225435.1 Labilithrix luteola | reverse complement strand
GGTGCGCCGAGTTCGCGTTGAAGAAGCCGCCGCCGTTGGTGCCGAGCATCTTGATGGCGATCTGCGAGGCGGCCGGGCCGAGCGCCAGGACCTGGTCGGCGATCGTCTTGCCGTCGGCGGTGGTGGCCGCTTGCAGGAACGGAATCGTCGGGTACGCCTGGAAGGTCTGCACCACCCCCTGCGACACGAGCAGCAGCGCCAGGACGAGCGAGAGCGGGAGGAGCACGTAGAGCGTGCTGCGCACCAGGTCGACCCAGAAGCAGCCGACGGTGGCGCTGGTGCGGCGCACCAGACCGCGGATGAGCGCGATGACGACCGCCAGACCGGACGCCGCGCAGACGAAGTTCTGCACCGCGAGCGCGGTCATCTGCGCGAAGTAGCCGAGCGTCGACTCGCCGCCGTAGCTCTGCCAGTTGGTGTTGGTGACGAAGCTGACCGCCGTGTTCCAGGCGAGATCAGGACTGGGCGCGGCGAGGCCCTGCGGGTTCAGCGGGAGGAAGGCCTGGGCGCGGAGGATCGCGTAGGTGAAGAGGATGCCGGCCACGTTGAAGAGCAGCATGGCGACCGCGTAGGTCTTCCAGCCGCTCTCGGTGGTGCGCGAGACGCCGAGCAAGCGGTAGAGGAGCCGCTCGAGCGGGCCGAAGACGCGCTCGAGGAGCGGGCGCTCGGCGTCGTTCTCCTCGCCGAGGACGCGGGCGATGTACCCGCCGAGCGGTACCGCCATCGCCACCAGGAGGACGAAGAAGAGCGCGATGCTCGCGAGACCGCGAGGGGTCACGAGAAGCTCTCCGGCTTGAGAAGCGCGATGAGCAGATAGACGAAGAGCGCCAGGGAGACGACTCCTCCAGCAATGTACATGATGGGCATGACCGACTCCTGCGCCCGGATCAGAGGCGATCGCAGACGCGGATCAGCCCGAGCGACAGACCGAACAGACCGAGAGTGAGCGCGACGTAGAGGAGATCCATGGGCACCCTGTGAGGTACCCACCGGCCACTAAACGAGCGCTAAATTCCCCTCAGAATCCGCACTCGGGAGCGTCGACGTTCGGCGGCGTGAGCAGGACGCCTTCGGGAAGGGGAGTCTCGGAGAGAGACGGGAGGTCGACCTCGACCACGCGACGGTCGCGCTGCACGTAGAGGTGGCCGGCGGCGTCGAAGGCCCCCGCGGCTGCGCCAGTCCCGGACCCCAGCGAAATCACGACGCTCCCCGTGCGGGTGACGAGCGCGAGCTGGAAGCGCCCCGGCACCACCTCCTGGTTGCACTGCAGCTGCTCGGCGTTCCACAGGAGCAGCACGTGCTCGCCGCCCGGGCCGGCGAGGATGCGCGGCGTGGCGTGACGGTAGGCGACCTTTGCCGGGATGGGGATGGTCTCGCCGGTGGGCAAGATGAGGCTGCGGTCGCCGGCGCCCGCGGGGGCGCGGTAGCGGTAACGAGCATCGCTCGCGTACATCGTCGGACCCCAGTGGTTGTATCCTGCATCGATGTGGGTAGCGAAGACGTCGTACGTCGTCGGCCCGCGCAGGAGGGTGGTTCCCACCTCGCGCGTCAGGGGGCGACCGAAGGTGACCTGGTAGCGGGCGTCGTACGCGTCGGCATCTCCGGGCAGCGGCATCGGCGACTGGACGTCGAGCTCCAGCTTGTCGGCGGCGAGCGAGAGATCGGCGGTGTAGGCGGAGAGATGTCCGAGCGGGATCTGCACCAGCGGCTCGCCCGAGGGGTCGAAGCGGAAGGCGTAGAGCGTGTCGAGCGCCTGCCCC
>JAMFST010000129.1 GCA_026225435.1 Labilithrix luteola | reverse complement strand
CTCACGCAGAGAGCTTAGAGCGGAGCTCTTTGCGCTTGAGCGCAAAGAGCTCCGCTCTAAGACTTCGGCCGACCGTTCAGGCCTTCTTCAGGTTCTCGAGCGCGAAGTCCCAGTTGATGAGGCTCGAGAGGAACGTCTCGATGTACTTCGGGCGCGCGTTGCGGAAATCGATGTAATAGGCGTGCTCCCACACGTCCATCGTCAGGAGCGCCTTCTGCCCGTGCTTCATCGGCAGGTCGGCGTTCGGCGTCTTGGTGACCGAGAGCTTGTTGTTCTCGAGCACCAGCCAGGCCCAGCCCGACCCGAACTGCGTCGTGCCGGCGGTGGTGAAGGCTTCCTTGAACTTCTCGAGGCCGCCGAGATCACGGTCGATGGCCGCGAGGAGATCACCGGTCGGCGCGCCGCCGCCACCCGGCTTCATGCTGGACCAGTAGAACGTGTGGTTCCAGATCTGCGCCGCGTTGTTGAAGAGCGGCCCCGGCTCGGCGGAGAGGATGATCTCCTCGAGCGACTTGGACGCCTCCGGTTTCCCCTCGGTGAGCTTGTTGAGGGTGTCGACGTAGGTCTTGTGGTGCTTGCCGTGGTGGTAATCGAGCGTCTCGGCGCTGATGTGCGGCGCGAGGGCGTTCTTGTCGTACGGCAGCGGGGGCAGAGTGAACGGCATGAGCATTCTCCTGGGGTGGACTGCTGGATGTACACCTGCCATTCCGCGATGGCGAGAGGCGCCGCGCGGTTGAGTTATCGCTCTGTCTGGCGCGAGCGCGTGGTATGGCGCCAGCGCGAAAGCGGGGGATCGACGATTGACGCAGCGAAGGGTCGGCGGCGGAGTCAGCTGGGTGATGGTCGGGCTCGTTGCCGCGGTTTCGGCCGCCTGTGGCAGCTCCGGATCGTCGGGATCGTCGGGCGACGGCGGAGTCACCAGCGTCGAGGACAGCTACTGCGCCAAGGTCACCCCCTGCTGCGCGTCGGCCAACCTGCCCACCAACGGCACGGCCTGCCACGCGCTCTTCACCGCCTTCACCGGGACCACAGGGACCACGGGCAGCGCGAGCGCCGTCGAGGCCTGCATCGACGCGATCAACGGCGAGTCGCAGGACCTGTTCTGCCAGGACTTCGGCGCGTCGCTCGGCGCGTGCAGCACCGCTTTCAGCAGCGGAGGCACCGTCGCGGCGGGTGGCAGCTGCACCACCGACGAGGACTGCGCGACGTCGTCCACGGGGACGGCCACCTGCGTCTTCAACCCCGACGGCGCGAGCGCGGTCGCCTCGGTGTGCGTCGTCGAGGAGACCGGCGTGGTCGGCTCGACCCCCTGCAACGGGACGGTCTCGCCGATCAGCGGAGGCTCGGAGACGAGCTTCGTCGGGACGGGAGTGCCGGTGTCGCCCAGCTTCCTGTGCCGCGTGGCCGACGGCGTGTACTGCGACGACGCGTCGAGCGCCTGCGTCGCCCTCAAGGCCACCGGAGCAGCCTGCACGGACGACAGCGAGTGCGTCGTGAGCGACGACTGCGACGGCGGTACCTGCCAGCCGCGGAGCGCGATCGGCGGCGCTTGCTCCGGGACGACGAGCTGCGTCGTCGACACCTACTGCGCGGCGGGCACCTGCGCCACGTTGCTCGCCGACGGAGCCGCCTGCAGCAGCGACGACGCCTGCGCTTCGGGCACCTGCAACGCGACCTGCGCGAACACCGCCTCGACGGCGCTCGCGCTCTACTGCGGCACCACCGGCAACTGAGCGAGGCCGACTTCCGGCTCGCGACAGGTGTGACCTGCGCTTCACTCGCCACCCCCCTTTCCCCGGGGTGCCGCGTGATCGGGTGCTGGTTCACCGCTTGCTGAGAGCGGCGAACATGCGCTTCTCTTTCTTCGTGGCTCCGCTGTCGTGCGGGGCGCTGGTGATGTCCATCTTCGCCGCGGCGTGCAGCAGCGGCTCGTCGTCTTCGTCAGCATCGGGCCTCCCCGCCGCCTTCTGCGCCAAGGTCGACGCCTGCTGCACGGCGGCGGGCCTCAACAACGACGACTCGGAGTGCGCCGCGAACCTGCCGGGCGTGCTGCCGAGCGGCGCGTCGGGATCGAGCGGTGCGGACGCCTGCGCGGCGGCGATCGAGGCCGAGTCGCAGGCGGGCTTCTGCGTCGACTACGGCTCCGGCCTCGCGGCTTGCAACGGGCTCGTCCCGCAGCCGTTCCCCGTTGTCACCGCCGGCGGCTGCAGCCTCTCCACGCCCTGCGCCGATCCCGCGGCCGCATGCGTGGCCACGTACGACAAGTCGGAGGCCGGCGTCTGCGTCGTCGAGCAACCCGGCGTCGCCGGTTCGACCCCGTGCATCGGGACGACCACGTCGACCGGCAGCGACGCCACGACCATCTGGATAGAGCAGGACGAGCTCACGCCGGTGAGCGGTTTCCTCTGCGACGTGGCCGCCGGCCTGCACTGCGACAGCGCCACGGTCACCTGCGTGCCGCTCGGACAGGGCCGCTGCAGCTCGTCGGCCGAGTGTGCGGCGGCCGACTTGTGCGACGTCGGGGACGGGACCTGTGTCCCGCGGTCGGCCATCGGGCAGGATTGTTCGTCCGACCCCACCAGCTGCGTCCCCGGCGCGAGCTGCGTGAACAAGGCGTGCGTTGCCATGCCCGGTTCGCCGGCCGCCGCCTCCCCCTGCGTCAGCGGCAACTCCTGCGGCCCGGCCTCGTGCACCGCGACCGACTGCGCCCCAGCGGCACCGGAGATGCTCTCGGGGATCTGCGTGTTGACGCTCCCCTGAGGGGGATGCCGGCGCTAGCGGCGGGTGACGAAGCGATAGAGCCGCGTGCTCGATCGCGACGTGGCCTTGGCCGCCACCGGCTCGACCACCCCGCGCGCGATCAACGTGCGCCCGAAGCTGGCGCGGTTCATCGGCCGACCGAGGACCGCCTGGTAGACGTGGAGCATCTCCGCCAGGGTGAAGCGCGGCGGCAAGATCTGGTAGGGCGTGCGCCGGCCCGGATCGATGAGCCGCTCCTGCAACCGCGTGCGGGCCAGGTCGATGATCGCGGCGTGGTCGAAGGCCAGCGGGAGGAGCTTCTCGGCGGCGACGGCGCGCGCCTTGGCGCCTCGCTGCGCCGAGGTCTTGAGCGTGGCGGTGGCGCGCGCGGTGCGGGGCTTCTGGATGTTTCCCGGGAGCGCGAGGCTGGCCAGCGAGTGCCACTCGGCGGCCGCCGCGTCGTCACCGGCCCGGAGGATCGCGCGCTCGGCGCCCACGTACGAGAGGAAGGCGACGCTCACCGTGTGCCCGCGAGGATCGCGTCCCGGCTCGCCGAACGCGCCGAGCTGCTCGAACTTCGCGTGCGACAGCCCGGTCTCCTCCTCGAGCTCGCGTGCGGCGGCGCGCTCGAGCGCCTCGTTCTCCTCGACGAAGCCGCCAGGGAGCGCCCACTGCCCCTTGAACGGCTCCCCCTTGCGCTGGATGAGGAGCACCGCCAGGTCGTCACCGCGGAGGGTGAAGATGGCCATGTCCACGGTGACGGCGGGGCGGGGATACTCGTAGGTGAACGGCATGGCAGGTCAGGGCACGTCAGGTCAGATCAGGCCAGGCGACGCGACAGCTCCTCGATCGAGGCCGGGGTGGCGGCGTCGCCGAGAATGTACGGCAGAAAGACGGGCGCCAGGGGCAATCCGCGCGTCAGCCGGGCGATGCTCTCGGCCTGCACCCGTTCGCGCACGGCGCGGGTGCGGCCGGTGGCGAGCAGCGTCTCGGCGGCGCTCTTCCCCTCGGTCGGCAGCGAGAACGCCACCGGCGCCGGCAAGGTCTCGAGCGAGGCGCGTTCCTCCTCGTCCCACAGACGTGGCAGGACGGCGTTCACCACCACGCGCGCCAGCGGCATGTGCAGCTCGCGGTCGAGCGCCTCGGCCAGCTCCAGGGTTTCGGTGACCGGCAGCTCCTCGGGGAGGGTGACCACCACCACGCCCGAGCGCTTCGGGTCCTGGAACATCGTCCAGGCGATCTCCGCGTCGCGCCGCAGGATCCCCGGCGGCACGATCTCGGTGATCACCTTGGGTACGCGCAGCATGTCGAGCCCGTGGCCCGTCGCCGGCGCGTCGACGATGACCACGTCGAAGCGCAGCGAGCCGTCCTCCCGCGTCTCGGTCGTGTGCCACCAGGCCTTGCCCAGCATGGCCCACTCGTGGAGGCCGGGCACCGCGCGGAAGAAGGCGCGCACGTACTTGTTGTCGAAGAGCAGCTTGTAGAGCGCCTTCGATTTGAGCGTGAGGAGGCCGTACTCCTCCATCGCCCGCTCCGGCTCGATGTTCACCGCCCAGACGTTGGGGCGCACCGGCCGCACGTCCGGGCCGATGAGGTCCGAGCCGAGCATGGTGGAGAGGCGCTCCTTCGCGTTGCACATGGCGATGAGCACCCGCTTGTTCTGACCGGCGAGCGAGAGCGCCAGGGCCGCGGCGACGGTGGTCTTGCCCACGCCCCCCTTGCCCGTGACGAAGAGCAGGCGGCGATCGAGTGTCGGGACGGGACCCATCGGCGGATCTCGACCACTACGGCCCGCGGGCGCGCGTCGCAACGCCGATCGTCGCCGGGCTGATGTGGTAGGACGCTGGACCATGCCCGAGGCTGCGCTGAGCTTGTTCCCGCTCGGTGGTCTGGGGGAGATCGGCATGAACTGCCTGGCGCTCGAGCAGCGCGGCGAGGTCCTGCTGATCGACTGCGGGGTGACCTTCGACGACCGCGGGCTGGGCGTGGACGTGGTTCACCCATCGTTCGAGGCGCTCGAGCCTTACCGCGACCGTATCGCCGGCGTGGCGGTCACCCACGGCCACGAGGACCACATCGGGGCGCTGCCGTACCTCCTGCGTCGCTTCGACGTACCGGTCTACGCGCCGCCCTACGCCCTCGGGCTGCTGGGCGAGCGGCTGCGGGAGCACGAGATCCTCCGCCACGCCCACCTGCACGAGATGCGCGTGCGGCAGCCGATCCGCATCGGCAGCTTCGAGGTGGAGCCGATCCGGGTGACGCATTCCATCGCCGACGCGACCGCGCTCGCCATTCGCACCGACGCCGGGCTGGTGGTGCACAGCGGCGATTTCAAGATCGATCCCAACCCGCCCGACGGGGAGCTGTTCGACGCCGCGCGCTTCGAGGAGCTGGGAGACGAGGGGGTGGAGCTCCTCCTCTCCGACTCGACCAACGTGGACTCCGAGGGGAGCTCGGGGAGCGAGGAGATCGTCGGCGAGGCGCTCGAGCGGATCGTCGGCGGGGCCACCGGCGCGGTGGTGGTCGGCCTCTTCGCCTCCAACGTCCACCGCCTGCGCGTCCTCGGCGAGGTCGCCGTCGCCACCGGGCGCAAGCTGGTGCTCCTCGGGCGCAGCGTGCAGACGCACAGCCGGGTCGCGCACTCGACCGGGTACCTCGGCTGGCCGAGCGGGCTGGTGTACCCGGATCAGCGGCTCAACGAGCTCCCGCGCAACCGCATCCTGGCGATCGCCACCGGCACGCAGGCCGAGTCCCGCGCCGCGCTCGGCCGGCTCGCCCGCGAGCAGCACCCGACGCTGAAGCTCACGACCGGCGACACGGTGATCCTCTCGAGCCGCGTCATCCCCGGGCACGAGCCGGAGGTGTCCGAGATGATGAGCGACCTGATGCGCCTCGGCGCCGAGGTCATCACCCGGACCAGCGACCGCCGCGTCCACGTGAGCGGCCACGCCTACCAGGACGAGCAGGTTCGCCTCCTGGAGCTGACCCGCCCGCGCTCCTTCCTCCCGGTCCACGGCACGCTGCGCCACCTGCAGAAGCACGCCGCCATCGCCCGCGACTTCGGGACCGACGCGCGCGTCATCGAGAACGGGCAGAAGCTGATCTTGCGCGCCGGGCTGCTCGAGGACGCCGGCCGCGTGCCGTCGGGGCGGGTGTACACCTTCGCCCAGCGCCCCATCGACGGCGAGACCCTGCGCGAGCGGGCGGCGCTGGCGGAGACGGGGATCGTCGTCGCCTTCGTCCCGGTCGACGCCGCGGGGCGGCTGGTGGCGCCGATCGCGTTGACGACCCGCGGCATCGCGGCGGAGGCCGATCCGCTGCTGGAATCGACGCTGGCGGCGGCGCGGGGGGAGGTGACGCGGGCCATCGAGGGGCTCCGTCTGATCGATGAACCGGGAGCTGCCGCGCGCACCGCGATCCGGCGTACCTTCTTCCAGGCCTTCGGGAGCAAGCCGGTATGCCAGGTCATGGTGCAAGTGGTGGGAGGAACGCAGTGAAGGTGAAGCCGAAGACGGTGAAGGCGGTTCCCCCTCCTCCACCCGCGCCCGAGCCCGCGCCCGCCCCGCCGCAGGTTCCCCAGGTGAGCGCCTACCTCGCGCGCCTGCTGGGCGAGCTCGCCCACGAGCTCGAGGCCAGCGCCGCCCGCGTGATCTCCGGCGAGAAGGACGACGAGGCGGTCCACGACGTGCGCGTCGCCATGCGCCGCATCCGCACGCTGTTGCGGCTCGCGCGCCCCATCTACGGACGCTTCCACGCCGACGCGGTCCGCCGCGCCTTCACCCTGGTGATGCGCGCCAGCGGCGAGCTGCGCGACGAGGAGGTGCTCGACGAGACGCTCGAAGGCCTGCCGGTGGTCGACACCAGCTTCGACAGCTGGCGCCGCAGCCGGGCCACGCGTGAGCGTCGCCTGCGCCGGGCGATGGTCTAGCGGGTGAAGTCCGGCGAGCTTTCGCGCGCGCACGCCATGCTGGTGGCGCTGGTGGTGCTGCCGGTGTACCCGGAGCGCGACGTGCCGCTGGCGAAGTTCGCCAAGAAGGTGCTCGCGCGGACGCAGAGCGGGGTCGACGAGCGGCGCGAGGCGAGCGTCGACGACAGCGAAGCGCTCCACGATCTGCGCATCGCCTACAAGGAGCTGCGCTACACCGCGGAGCTCTTCGCGCCGGCGCTCCCCGCGGATCTCGCGGCGACGGCCGCTCCGGCGGCGAAGTTCCAGAAGCGGCTCGGCGAGGTGCACGACCTCGACGTCGCGCTGGCGGCGGTGGCGCACGCGCGCGTCCTGCCGGTCTTCGCCCGCACCGCCGCGCTCGAAGCGCTCACCATGCAGCGACGCAGGAAGATCGAGAAGTACCAGGCGGAGATGGCGCCGACCGAAGCGCCCGCGCTCGCGGCCGCGTCGGGAGGTGCAGCGGCGGGACGGAAGGAGCGCCCGTGAAGCCCCTGCGCACCCTGCCGCTCACCGCCTGGTTGCTCGCCGCCGGCGCCGCCCGTCTCGTCTCGGGCTGCGCCGAGCCGCCGCCGGTCGCTCCTGCGAAGTCTGCGGTCACCGAGCCGTCGGTCTACTTGCCGCGCGACCACGCCAACGGGTGGCCCTACTGCTTCGATCCGGACAGCGCGGCGCTGCGCAGCTTCGCGACCCGTCCGCGCGTTGCGCTCGACTCCCGGCTCGATACCGGCGCGCTCGCCGCCGACGTGCACGACCTGCACGCGGCGCTCGAGCATCTCTACGCGGGCTATCCCGAGCTGCTCCACTCGACCACCTTCGACGTGGACGCCTTCTTCACCGACTGGGAGCGCGAGGTGCGCGCGGCCGGGCCGACCATCGATTTCCAGACCGGGGTGTTCGCCCGGGCGATCGCTCTCCGTCGTCACGTGCGCGACAACCACCTCGGGTTGTGGGGCTATCCGCTGGCCAAGGAGCCGGCGCTCGCCTACTCCGAGTACCAGCACGTCGGCCGCTTCGCCGAGTCCGAGACCTGCACCGCCGAGGGGGACGTGGCCGTCCCCGGGACCATGCGCAACTCGGTCCTCGTGACCCGCGACGCCTTCGAGCCGCTGGCGACCTTCTCGGCGCAGTCGACGGCCCCCATCCTCAACGTGCGCTGCAGCAGCGGCGCGGCGCCCATCCCCTTCGAGCGCCTCGCGCCCGACCCGGGGCAGCCGATCCGGATGTACGACGAGGCCTCGCCGTACGAGTGGCACCGCGTCGGCCGGGCGGCGGTCATCCGTCTGCAGCGGCTCTCCGGCACGCCGGACGAGGAGGCGACGCTCACCCGCCTCGCCGCCGACTACGATCAGCAGAAGACCGCGTCGGTCATCGTCTTCGACTTCCGCGGCAACGGCGGGGGGGACGACGGCTACGTGTTCAACTGGATCAAGCGCGCGGCCCGCGGCACCAGCGCGCCGCCGTACGTCGATGTCACCTCGGCCAGCGCCGTCGCTTGCGGGGACTGGAACCGGCTCGTCGAGCGGCAGATCACCGCGGGGACCATCGACGCACCCGAGTCCAAGGCGGCGCGCGAGACCTTCCTCCATGTCCACCCGCTCGGCGGCGGGCCGCACGGAGTGGCGGGCGACGTGTTCGACGGCTCCTCGTCTGCCTTCACCAGCAAGACGCCGTACCGCGGGCGCATCTTCGTCCTCGTCGATCGCGCGAGCGGCTCGTCGGGGGAGAGCGCGCCTCTCGAGCTGCGCGCCGCGCTCGGCGCCACCATCGTGGGCGAGCGCACCGGCGGATACCTCGAGTACGGCAACCTGCGCCCCTACGTCATGCCGCGGACCGGCGTCGGCTGGGAGCTCGGCTCCAAGCGGAACCTCTTCGCCTCGCCCAGCGACGGCGTCGGCATCCCGGTCGACGCGTACCTCTCGCCCGACCTGATGCAAGCGCCGGTGGAGACGCTGCTGCCGTTCCTGCTCAAGCTACCGAAGGCGACGAAGACCGCGGCCCCCTGATCGAAGACGATCCGGAAGCCGCGATGCCAGGTGCCGTCCGTGACCTCAGTTGGTCGGGGCGGTCTCGCTACGGAAGATCTCCACCTTCTCGAGGGTGATCGGCGTGTTCGGCCGGTCGCCACCGCTGCGCGGCACGCCGGTGATCTTCGCGATCAGGTCGGCGCCGGCGATGGTGGTCCCGAAGACCGCGTGGCGGTTGTCGAGGTGCGGCGTGGCCGTCTCGGTGATGAAGAACTGCGCGCCGTTGGTGTTCGGGCCCGCGTTCGCCATGGAGAGCACGCCTTTGCCGGTGTGCTTCAGGTCCTTGTGGAACTCGTCCTTGAACTTGTAGCCCGGGCCGCCGGTGCCCGTGCCGAGGCGGTCGCCGCCCTGGATCATGAAGCCGGGGATGACGCGGTGGAAGATGGTGCCATCGTAGTAGCCGCGGCCATTGACCGTCTCACCGGTCTTGGGGTCCTTCCACTCCTGGGTGCCGGTCGCGAGGCCGACGAAGTTCTTCACCGTGTTCGGCGCGCGCTCCTCTTCGAGCTTCACGACGATGTTGCCCATCGTGGTGACGAAGCGGGCGTAGAGCTGGCCGGTGCCGGCGATCTGGATGGCGGGGTAGGTGGCTTCAGTCATGGGGCGGGACCCTAGGCGACTTTCGTGAGCCTGTGGCGTGTTCTATGGCAGAACACGCCCTAGTCGGGCAACGGCGGCGGTGCGGCCCTTTTGTGGCGCAAAAGGGGCCTCATGCACGATGCGTCAGCCGGTTCTTCGCGCACGGGCTCTACTTGTGGTTTCCTTGCTTACGCGCAGAACGAATCAGGAAGGTTTTCGCCCGTGATCACGTGCCCGAAGTGCGCGAAAGACAATCAGGACCACTACAAGTTTTGCCTCGGTTGTGGGGCTGAGCTTCCTCGTGACGCGGCTCCCAAGCCGTTCGCCCCCCAGACGCCTCCGCACGGGCTGAAGG
>JAMFST010001085.1 GCA_026225435.1 Labilithrix luteola | reverse complement strand
GGGGCCGACGTAGTCACCCAGCTTCACCGGGATGTCGCCGACCATTCCGCCGAAGGGGGCCTCGATGCGGTAGTAGCCGAGCTGCGCCGACTGCGCGCCGATGGCCGCTTCCTGCGCGTTCACCTCGGCCGCGGCGACCTGCGCCTGGCTCTGGTCGTCCTCCAGCTGCTGGCGGCTGACGAGCCCCTCGCGGAAGAGCGCGGCGGAGCGCTGCTCGTTGCGCTTGGCGAGGGCGAGGCTAGCCTCGCGCTGCGCCTTGGCCGCGACCTGGTTCGACAGGTTGGCCGACTCGCGCCGCGGGTCGATCTGCAGGAGCGGCGCGCCGTCCTTCACCATCTGCCCGGGCTTCACCAGTATGGCCGTGACCACGCCGCTGACCTGCGGGTAGATCGCCACCTGCTGGCGCGAAACCAGCTGCGCCAGGTACTCGCTGGAGTCCTCGATCGGCACGTCGGCGAGGGTCACCGTCTCGACAGGCATCTTCATGCCGCCGCCGCCTCCGGCGCCGGCCTCGGCCGCATCACCATGCGAGCAGCCCGTGACGAGGAGCGCGGTGGCCGAGACGGACGTCACGGCGAGCACGGCAGACGAGAAAGCGAGGAGAGCGCGACGTTTCACCCCGCCTCCATACCCGATGCTGGCGGGTGTCGATGTGAGATTAACGCGACGAGCAGCGGAGAGTCGTTCTGAAATTCGGGAAGTCACCGGTGACATCGATGCCGCGAGCTGCGCAAGCGTTGCGCATTGCGGCTCAGCGGCATCGACGTCGTGGGCGAGCTCGCGGGACCCTCCGTCCCGCTCCGTCGTCAGATCGTCGCGAACGAAGCGTCGCTGATCTCGATGGGCGAGCGGTCCTCGTCGTTCATCATGCGCGCCTTGTCCTCGACACCCGGCAGGACGTTACGTGCATAGTACAATGCGGTCTGCACCTTGCCGTCGTAGAACGCCTTGTCCACGTCGCCGGCGGTCAGCTTGCCAGCCTTCTCGTGGGCAATGACCGCCCCTTCGAGGAGGAGCCACGCGACGGTGAGCTCGCTCATCATCTCGCAGAAGCGGTTGGCGGACAGCGGCACCATCGCGACGTTGCCGGTCTGGAACCACATCAGGAGCTTCATGGCAGAGCCACCGAGAGCCTCCTGCGCCGCGCCGAGCTTCTTCACCGCGGCACCGAGCGCCGGGTGTTCGCGATGGGTGGCGACGAACTTCGCCACGTCGCCGATGTACGCTTGGAGGTTCGCGCCGCCGGCCTGACCGAGCTTGCGGCCGACCAGATCCATCGCCTGGATGTGGTTGGTACCCTCGTAGATGCTGAAGATCTTCGCGTCGCGGCAGTACTGCTCGACGGGGTAGTCGCGCGTGTAGCCGGCGCCACCGTAGGTCTGGATGGCCGTCTCGCAGACGCGGAAGCCCATGTCCGAGCCGTACGACTTGATCAGCGGCACGAGCAGATCGACCTGCCCCTGGTGGTACGCCGTCTTCTTCTCGTCGCCGCCGGTGTGCGTGCCCAGCTCGACGTTGTCGAGGTGGTGGACCAGCTTGATGGCCAGCGCGCGGACGCCTTCGACCTTCGACTTCATGTCGAGCAGCATGCGGCGCACGTCGGGGTGCTCGATAATGGGCACGCGCGGCGATGTTGCATCTTTCCAGTGCTTGATCGAGCTGCCCTGCTTGCGCTCCTT
>JAMFST010001084.1 GCA_026225435.1 Labilithrix luteola | reverse complement strand
CGGCAACATGGGGCAGCAGCTGAAGCTCGGCCCGATGGCGTCGGTCACCGTGCGAAACAACCTCTTTCTCACCAACTGCAACCGTCTCTCGGCGGACGTTCCGGGAGCGCAATCGGGCTTCAACGCGGGCCTCAGTGAGTTCTGCCGCGCCAACGCCGGAGTGGTCATGACTCGCCGCGGCGACAGCGCGGGCACCAGCAGCTACGTCTACCAGAATAACGACTTCGTCGGCTATGCCGGGGACGGGATGTTCGAGTGGAGCGGGTGCACCGACACCTTCGTGAGCGCGCCAACCACGGATTGCAACATCCCGAATATCGTCTTCGAGAACAACCTGATGGTCGGCTCTCCCAACGCGGTCGTCTACAACAACGGCCGCCTCCCTCCGAGCGGAACCCAAGGCAGCGATAACGCGGGGTTCTCGAAGCTCGATCACAACATCTATTACAACGTGCGAGTCTGTCCGACGGAGAGCGAGAGTGTTTGCACCGATCCGCTGATCGCGGGCGAGCCCAACGTGAGCGGAGCCGCTCCGATCGCCGAGTCACTCTTCGACGCGGTGACCTTCGAGCTCACCGCCGCGAGCACCGACGCGATCGGCATGGGCATCCCGATCAGCGGACTGTCTACCGACTACGCCGGCGCGCCCCGACCGAACCCGCCGAGCATCGGCGCCTACGAGCCGTCGCCCTGACCTCCTGCCGCCTTCGTATTCGCTTTCGCTCCACCCGTCACCGGCCGTCCCGCCGAACGCACGATCTCGATGAACGCGCGCAGTCCGGCAGAGACATGGCGATGCGGGTAATAGAGGCAGCCGCCGGGATACGCCGGTGTCCAGTCCTCGAGCAGGCGCACGAGCCTGCCGCTCGCCAGGTGCGCCGCGACGCTCGCCTCGGTCACGTAGGCGATGCCGACGCCGTCGAGCGCCCCCTCGACGAGCAGATCGGTGTGCCCGAGGGTCAGTGTCCCCTTCACGTCGATCGCCAGCTCCTCGCCGCGCCGAGCGAGCCCCCAGCGCATGACGGCGCCGCTGGGCATGCGGTTGCGCAGGCAGTCGTGTTGCAGCAGATCGCTCGGCGTGCGCGGCGCGCGGTGCTTCTTCAGGTAGCGCGGCGAGGCGACCACGGCGAAGCGCAGCGGCGGTCCAACGGGGATGGCGACCATGTCGCGCGGCACCGCCTCGAGGAGACGGAAGCCCGCGTCGAAGCCCTCCGCCACGATGTCCACCAGGCGCCCGTCGACCACCAGGTCCACCTGCATGTCCGGGTAGCGGCGGATGAAGGGGACGATGAACGGGCGGAAGATCTGCTTCGCTGCGCCGGCCGAGGCGTTGAGGCGGAGCAGCCCGGCGGGCTTCTCGCGGAGCTCGTTCACCTCCTCGATGGCCCCTTCGATCTCGCCGAGCGCCGGTCGCACCCGGCCGAGGAAGCGCTCCCCCGCGGGGGTGAGCGATACGCTGCGCGTGGTGCGATGGAACAGGCGCACGCCGATCCGCTCCTCGAGCGCGGCGACCGAGTGGCTCAGCGCCGAGGGCGACATCTGTAGCTCGGAGGCCGCGCGGCGGAAGCTCTTGTGGGCGGCGACGGCCATCATCGCGTTCAGGTCGGCGAGCCCCACTCGCTTCGATTGTGCGAGGTCGTGCATCTCCCCATGCAAGATTGAACATCTTATCGCGTCAATGGTCCGCGCGTAGATTCAGCGCATGACCAGGACCGTTCTCCTCACAGGTTGCTCCACGGGCTTCGGCAAGGTGGCAGCCGAACACTTCGCGCACGCGGGCTGGAACGTCGTCGCCACCATGCGCCGCCCCGAGGATGGTGCGGGGCTCGCCGCTCTCGGCGACCGCGTGCTCGTCACCCGGCTCGACGTGCAGGACACCGCCAGCATCGACGCCGCCATCGCCGCCGGTGTCGAGCGCTTCGGCGGGATCGACGTGCTGGTGAACAACGCCGGCTTCGGGCTGCACGGTATCTTCGAGGCCATCCCGCGCGACAAGGTCACCGAGCAGCTCGCGGTGAACGTCTTCGGCGTGATGGACGTCACCCGGGCGATCCTCCCGCACATGCGCAGCCGCAAGAGCGGCGTGATCATCAACGTGAGCTCCGGCGCCGGCGTCTTCACCTTGCCGATGCTCTCGCTCTACTGCGCGAGCAAGTTCGCGCTCGAAGGCTTCTCCGAGGCGCTCTCCTACGAGCTCGCGCCGCTCGGCATCACGGTGAAGATCGCCGAGCCGGGCGGTGTCGTCAGCACCTCCTTCGGCCAGCGCGCGCAGGCGGAGACGAGCGGCCAGGCACACATCGCCGACTACGATCCCTTCGTCGCCCGCAGCCTCGAGGTGTTCGAAGGGTTGCGACGCGAGCGCGCGGGCGGCACCGCGGAGGGGTTCGCCGAGGTGCTCTACCAGGCGGCGACCGACGGCACCGATCAGCTGCGCTACCTGGGCACACCGGACATCGGGCCGCTCCTCGACCTGCGCCGGCAGACGTCGGAGGCCGAGTACATCGCCACCATGCGGAGCCGCTTCGCGCCGAAAGTCGATTAAGCTCGCGGCATGCCCACGTCGACCCCTCCCGGCACGTCGCCCGGCAACCGCGCGGCGACCGTCGTCGCCGTCGGCGCGATGATCGTCCTCGCCGTCGGCGCCTTCGTCACGCTGCACGCGCGAAGCACGACGCAGAGCGACGCCGAGGTGACGGCGCTCCTCCTCCGCCAGACCGAGGAGATCTCCAGCGCCTCGCAGACCGGCGAGGCGGCGGTCTTCGAGCGCTACTTCGACCCGGCGATCATCTTCACCAGCGAGGAGGGCACGGTCGCCGGCAAGGAGGACACGGTGGCGCAGACCAAGCCGCACACCGGTCCAGGCACGCGCACGGCGAAGGTGACCGACTTCACCTGCCGCCGCGCCGGCGACACCGCCGCGACCAGCTTCGTCGACGAGCTGACGCAGCAGGTCTCCGGGCAGACGCTCATCTTCCGCTACCGCTCGACCGAGGCGTGGCGGCGGAACGAGCAAGGCGAGTGGCGGCTCCTGGCGAGCGAGACGCTGACCTTGCCGCGCGAGCCCTGGGCGGTGCCGCTCGATGCGGCGACGCTGGACGAGTACGTCGGCGACTACCAGGGGGGGCCGGAGCTCGCGGTGAAGCTGGTGCGCCAGGGGAACGACCTGGTCACCTCGACGAACGGCAGCCCGCCGTTGCCGCTGCGCGCCGAGGTGAAGGACGTCTTCTTCGTCCCGGAGCACCCGGGCACGCGGAAGATCTTCCACCGCGACGCCAGCGGCCACGTGACCGGCTACGTGTCGCGCAACGCCGGCGGCGATCTCGCGCTGACGAAGACCAGCTGATCCGGCTTCGTCGTCAGTTACCGGGAGGCGGGAGACGCACGATGCGCGCAGTGACCGGCTCCCCCTTCGACTCGACGGTCACCAGCCCGTCGCGGCCGAAGCGGCCGACCCACATTCCGCTGGGGACGGGCGGCTTCACCCGGCTGCCGCGCAGACCGGTGCGATCGAAGATCATCACCGCGTCGTCCGAGGCGTCGTCTTCCACCGCGCCGTCGACGAGGATGCGGTGGTCGAGGACGACGCCCGCGTAGCTGGAGACCATCTCCGGATCGAGCGGCACCGAGGCCAGCTCCATCAGCCCCGGCCAGGCGTGCGTGCGCAGCGCCTCCGCCTCCACCAGGTGCACGTGCGCCAGATCGGTGGAGAAGCCGACGAAGCCCGCGGGCTCGGCCCCTTCGTCGAGCGCCGTCGGGAGGAGGGCGACCGAGCGCGGATCACCTCCCGACCAGCCAGCCACGCGCGCGAAGGTTCCGTCCTGCCCGCACGAGGCGAGGAGGAGGACGGCGTCGTCGGTCGGGTGCACGTGCAGCTCGTGGACGGCCGGCGGCGGAAACACAGCGCCGCGGGCGATGCCGAGCAGCTCGTGCGAGCTGGCGTCGACGAGGAGGATCGCACTTTCCGTGGCGCTGTCCGCCGAGATCCACAGGTGCGTGCCGGTGCGGTCGAAGGCGAGCGCGCGGGCGACGAGATCGCCGGTCGCGAGGTCGGCGAGCCGCGTGCGCTTCGTCTGCGCGTCGCCAGCAGCAACCTGCAGCGTCACGACCACCCCTCCCTCGGCGCCGGTCCCGAGGAGGGCCAGCTGCGTCCCGGCGGAGTCGAGCGCGAAGGCGCGCAGCCCCTTCTCCGGATCGGTCGCCGGAAGCAGCAGATCTTCCGGGAGCGTGAAGCTCGGCCCGGGAGTGACGGTGGTACCTTTGCCATCGAGCACGCGCGTGGCGATGGTGGTCCCGGACTCCGCGAAGGCCAGGCGGGTGTGCGTCGCGTCCAGGGCGATCCAGGGCCAGGCGAGCGCCCCATGCGCGGCGGCGAAGACGTCGAGCTCCACAATGTGCATCGCCGTCTCGTACGCGATCCAGGCGAAGGTGACTACACTGTCTCGGCGACGGCCGGCGGCGCGCGCCAGAAGCGCATCGCCAGCACCGCGGTCAGCAGCTGCACACCGACCACCAGCGCCACGCAGCCCCCCCAGTGAAAGCGGTTCCACAGGAGGCCGGGGACCACGCCGCCGGCGCTGCCGCCCATGTAATAGAGCATCACGTACACGCCGGAGGCGAGCGATCGCAGGCCGGCCGGCGCGCCGACGCGGAGCTGCGACGTGGAGGCCGACTGGCAGACGAAGGCCGACGAGCAGACGCACGCCAGCCCCGCGACCACGGCCGCGAGCGACGGCACCTGCGCCGCGTCG